>CALARM010000761.1 GCA_937888925.1 uncultured Synergistia bacterium
CCGTCTTTTTTTATATATCTCTTTTCCAGATTATTGATTTTTAATTCTCCTGAAAGCATTTTCTCATAATCAGCCATTTCTCTGATAAGATCATCGTGAACTGTAATATCAGGCCATGTTAGCATTAACAGTTCATCTCTTGTGTATCCAAGAATATCACACAGTTTATCATTTACGGCAATCCACTTTTTATCAGGTGAAATAATAGCAATACCAGTCAAAGGCAGTTCAAAATAACTTCTGAATAACCTTTCACTCCGTTTCAATGCTTCCTCTGCCAGTTTACGATCCGTAATATTACGAATAATACCGATAAATTGAGATACATTTCCCCTCTTATCGAGTAAAGGTCTTGCTATTTCTTCTATATAGACAATTTCTCCTCCTTTTGTCACGAGACGACAATAAGTAGGAGAAATTTTCCCTGAAATCAGAGATTCACCAAAGTCAGCAAGAACAGCTTCTATATCATCAGGATAAATGAACTCGGTTATATTATGCCCCATAATCTCTTCAGGCAAATAACCTGCAAGAAAAAATACATTGGATGTAACAAAAGTAACTATACCGTCCGATCTGTAAACATATACAACATCAAAAATATTTTCTATTATCATTCTGTATCTATGTTCGGACTCTTTGAAAAACTCAAGTTTTTTTGTCTCTTTTCGTAAATTCTTTAATTCTTCTATCAGTTCTTCTTTTGTTTTCTCTTCATCTTTTTTCATCTTTACTCCTGAATATTGCCTGAGAATCGTAATGCGTGACGGGAGTAACAGATTCTCATACTTCGTTGTGATCGAAACGATCATGGCCGTTAGTACCGGACCAGAAAATTTATTGAAAAGGAAAAACAATATTAAAGGCCGTTCCTTTATCTCTGACAATCTCTACTGTGCCTTCAATCTGTTCCGATAAATTAAATATCAGTTCCATACCAAGAGTTTTTATATTTTCAAGATCAATATCATCAGGTAAACCTGTTCCGTTATCTTTAACTTTAAGCAGATATTTATGATCTTTCCTGCACATTTCAATGGAAAGCTCACCTTTCCCTTCAGGGAAGGCATATTTCAGAGAATTCGTAACAAGTTCATTTATAATAAGACTACATGGAATTGCCTTTTCTATATCAAGATATATATTCTTTATTTTTATTTTTACCTTTATAAAATCCTTATTTATATTATAGGTACCCAATAAATAAGAAACCAGAGATTCTACATATTCATGAAAATCTATTCTTGAAAAATCTCTGGAATTATATAATTTTTCATGAACTATAGCTATGGATTTTACCCTGTTCTGACTATCTCTGACTTTTTCCCTGTCATCTTTATCTGAAATAGAATCAGATTGGAGATATAAAAGACTTGAAATAATTTGAAGATTATTTTTTACTCTGTGGTGAATTTCTTTAAGAAGTGTTTCTTTTTCCTGAAGGGAACATCTGGCTTTTTCCTCTGCATTTATATGTTCAAAAATTTCATGTTCCAATTTTTTATTTAACCGTTGAAGTTCTCTTGTTCTTTCTTTTACCATATCTTCAAGTCTGGAACGATATTTTATCAGTTCTTCTTCCCATTTCTTCCGGTTAGAAATATTATGATATATTGTCTGAATGGATAAAGGAATAGAATGGGACTCATCATAAATAATCTGTGCATTTACTGACATATGAACAACAGTTCCGTTTTTTGACAAAAACTTTACTTCATATCCGTTAACACTGGATAATTTTTTTAACTCTTTGAAAAGGCCTTGGTATTCCTCAGGATTTGCATAAAGTTTCAAAATAGAATTACCTGTCAATTCATCAATATCATAACCACAGTGAGATAATACAGAAGGAGTAATTAATGTAATAATACCGTTCATATCTGTACAGCAATAAAGATCCTGAAAAGATTCGAATATTCTCCGATACATTTCTTCATTATTTTTAAGTTCTTCTTTCTTGTTCCAGCCTTTAATGAGAGAATCTACAAGACAATAAAACTCTTTTTGGTTGAAAGGTTTTTTTATGTAATATATATCATTTTTTAAATTCTCTTTTATAGTATCAAAAGATATTTCATCAAGATAGGCAGTGATAATGACGATAATTATATCAGGTTCAACCTGTCTCAGAAGTCTGGCAGTTCTCAAACCGTCAAGGAGATTCATTTTCATATCCAGTATACAGAGAGGAACCTTTTTGCCCTTTTTATATTCATTCTGAAAATAGTCCAGGAGATACAGTCCGTCTTCAAAGGTTTTTATCTTATAATGTTCATTCCCATCCTCTACCTGAAGATAATTAAACTCATCGAACAGCTGTTCATAAAAAGATAAAATTTCTCTGTCGTCATCTGCTATAAGAATATTTTTATTATTCATAATGATACACCTTTTTTTATAATTATTCTTAATATAATAATATATTATAATTATAATGTAAAATTATAGTTAGTTTCTGGCTAAGAAGTTAAAACTTTATGATTATAGAGTGTATTATAAATTTTTTCTGCAATCTCCCTTAATCTGACAGGTTTAAGAATAATATCCCTGATACCATATTCTTTAAAATCTTCTTCAGAAGGTATATCCCTGAAACCGGTACAGAGTATAACAGGCATATCATTTCTAATCTTCAGCACCTCTTCAGTAAGCCTTATACCTGTCATATCAGGCATAGACTGATCTGTTATAATTAAATCATAGTAATGCGGATTCAAACTGAACAGTTTCAGTGCTTCTTTACTGGCTGTTCTGCTTATAAAGTCATAACCAAGTGTTTGCAGTAATTCCTGTCCGAGATTAACCATATCTTCATCGTCATCAACAAAAAGTATACGCCCTTTACCTTTAGGAATAGACGAAACAGGATATTTTACCTCTTTAATTCTACTTTCAATCTTCGGAAAAAGTATTTGAAAAATACTTCCATGTAATGGTTCACTGTAAACAAAGATAAATCCTCCATGACTTTTAATAATACCATGGACCACCGCAAGACCCATACCTGTTCCTTCTCCATGTTTTTTGGTAGTAAAAAAAGGCTCAAAAATTCTGTCAATTACATTCTGTTCCATACCACAGCCTGTGTCTCTGACACTTAATTCAATATAATTTCCGGGATTCAAACCTGGATATTTTGCCATATCATTCACGGTAAGATCAAGATCATTCAAACTTATTTCAATAAGCCCTTTTTCTTCTCCTATGGCATGAAAGGCATTCGTTAAAAGATTCATAAGTACCTGATAGATTTGAGTCGGATCACCTGTAATTGCATCTGAAGTAACTTTTATATTCTGCCGTATATCTATAGATTTCGGGAAGGTTCCTCTGATAAATTTAATTACCTCTTTTACTATAGGAATTACATTAATAACTC
>CALARM010000762.1 GCA_937888925.1 uncultured Synergistia bacterium
CGTAAGAGCCTGTCAGGCAGAAGCTGATAAAATGGTTACTAATTTACCTGGTGCGTTAATAAGTGCTGAAAAACTATTTATTAAAGGGAGGAATATTTATGTATAATCAGGAACAATATCACGGTCAGCAAAAGCCGGGAGGTAGCGGCAGTAAACTATGGATTCTTATTGTGGCTGTAGTACTCGGATTTGCCTGTATTTCTACAACAGTTATAGGGGGCTGTGTGGCTGCCATTGTTATACCAAATTTCATGAAAGCCAGATCTCAGGGACAGCTTGCGGCATGTGAAAGTAATATAAAAAATATAGCCACAGCTCTTGAAATGTATGCTACTGATAATAACATGTATTATCCACCTTCACTGGATTATCTGACCGAAGGACGTGGTACATATGGAGCAATTATGAAGAATCTTCCCGTATGCCCGTCATGTCAGAAATCTTATACATATACCCCCATAAATGAAGAAGAAAATCACGATTACATACTTGAGTGCAGCGAAGCAAATGTCCATCTGAATACAGGAAATGTAGGGGAAGGAAATTTTCCCCAATATAAACCGGGAAAAGGTTTGATACTTAAATAATATGTAATCGTTCAGCAGTTAGCTATCAGCTATCGGCTAAAACTTATAAAGCCTGACTGTGTAAATCAGTCTGAAAAAATATTTAACGACATTTATTATGTAATTCCTGTAAAAGCTGACTGCTGTCTGCTGATAGCTGAACGCTTACAATAATATTTTACCTGTACCGGCATCATCATCTGAGTTCTTCTGAGAAGTTCTTAAAAGAAATTGAGTAATATTTACAAATAGCTACACATAAGAGCTTCTTCCAGGCTTATAACTCCCTCTATAGCCTTTTTTATTGCATTTTCCTTTAAAGATGGATAGCCGGAATCACTCAAAATTTTCCTTATATCTTCAGGACTATTGTAAACATGATTTATAATGTCAATGACTTTTTCTCTTCTCGGAATAATTTCATATATTGCAATCCTTTTTCCGAAACCTGTACCGTTACAGCTATCACAGCCGGCACCATAGTAGAAACAGTCCGTTTCTTTTAATATAGAAGTATATCCCTGTATCTTACGAAATAATTCAGGCCTGATATTTGCTTTTGTTTTACAATCTTTACATATAGTCTTTGCCAGTCTCTGCGATATAGCACCTCCAAAGGAAACTGAAAGATGATATGGTTTGATGCCAGTAGTATTTAATTCAAAAAGTGCTGAAGCTATATCACTGGAATGACATTGTAATAACAACATCTGACCGAATATAGCCATTCCCACAATTTCTTTACTTACCCGAAGATCTTCCGTATCAGATGAGATACATATTACATCAGGTTTTTGAAATCTCAATGATTTAAGTGCAGTATAAGTATCCATCTTTCCGGAGGGTGCAACTTCTGTCTGATAAATTCCATCTATCACATGGCTTACGGGAGATTCAAGAGTATGTATATCCAGGTTTCCTTTAGAAGATTTTAACAAATACATTATAAAACTGAGAACAGTCGAGGTTTTTCCACTTCCGATAGGTCCGCATATAAAGATAAGGCCGCTTTTATTGCCGAGTATATCTTTTACATCTTTCAGTTCTTCTTTTCCCAGACCGAGGCAGTCCAGATCATCTTTACAAACCAGCAAATTTGATGAATGTTGCAGGTTAATATTTATCTTTTCTCCGAGTAAAGTCGGAAAAGAATTAATCCATAAAGAAGTCCGGACAGAATTTAATTCAATATCTACCATACACCTCTGAGGGAAAGTTTTATTATTCATATTAGCTATTTTTCTTATAGATCCTGTCATAAAATTATACAGTTTATCAGATAGTCTGATTATTTCTACATTTTTTCCTTTTATTCTGAATATTATTTTAAATTCACGTAAGGCAGGAGACAAGAATATATCAGACCCATCTCTGCTTATAGCACTTATAATAATCTCTTCCCATAATTCCATTACCAGTTGTTCTATATCATCTGCCGGTATTATATTAAACAATGGAGACATGTAATCCGGCGTTTTATTAGTATCTCTGACATTCTTATAAAAAAATTTTTTTGCCTCTTTTAAAATATCAAGAGTAGTTTTCGTATCTCTATCAGATGTTTCCATAAACTGGATTAAATTAGAACGATAAAACCGCCAGGACTTTCCAACTTTAAAGCATTTTATCTTTCCTTCCCTGATCCAGCGATATAAAGTACTATGTGAAACATTTAAAAATTCAGCTGCAGTATCTATAGTAAGTATATCCTTTTGCACTTAAATTCTCCTCTTTATTTAATATAATTTTACATTATTAAAATAAAAACCTGTCCTGCTTATTGAAAGGACAAAAATCATCGCAGATTTTCAAAATATTTAAAATACTTTTCTTTCAGTCGGTAATATATTATAACACAATATTTCATAAATAAAAGTTTGTTAACATTTTATTAACAAAACGTTGTTGACTTGTCAATATATATTTGTTATTATGAATAATAATAAATAATAAAAAATAATAAAATGCATAGCATGAAAATAAATTTAAATATGGAGGAAGATTTATAATGAAAAGCATCAATTACAGTAATGCTGCTCCAAAAATGGGACAGGCTTATAAAATTTTTTCAGAAGTTAGCAAAGGGGAATGTGTAAAAAGGAATTTTCTGGAAAATATATATGATGGAATAAAACAATCTCCTCTTACGACAGAAGATGAAAAATGGATGGCAACAATGGCAAGAAAGAATATTGATAGCGACGCAGTTGCAACACCCTGGGACCACAGATTAAAAGATGGAGAAGCAGTAAAGGTAGGAGAAATATTTTTAGAGGAATGTTTTACACCTGAGGCGCAAAAAGAGCCTGTTGAGAAAAACGTTATTGATGCTACTTACAGGTCGGTACAATCTGTTGAAACTCCTTATAGCCAGATAAAAATATTTGACAATTTCTACAGTGATACTAAATATGGGATAAATCATAAGCGCCCTTCATTCAATCTTATGCTTGAAGTTATAAAATCTATCTCACATGATGCCTATGGCAGTGTAAATATTGACAAAAATGACGCAGTAAAAATCGGTCTCTTAGCACTGGAACATATGCCTATGACAGGGCCATATTCGGAAATAACATCTAACTTTTTCTCCGCCGCTCTAGATACCGTTGAAAGCAATAAAGCGAAAGAATGGTTAAATGAAGCGAAAGATTATTGTGATAATGCTGGAATTGACGAAGGGAAAGAAATATTACTTCCCTCTACGAGAAAGCCTCCGGAGCACAAGAAAAACGCTACTCTCTGGGATGACATTGACGATTAACATTTTTAGTTCCTGGTTTAATGTGATATTTTACGGAAGAAACCACCGGTATAAAACAGATTATGATAAGTAATTAAATTGAGGAGGAAAGCCAATGTTTATAGGGCAAAAAAGTCTCACAAATCTTGTTGGATTTATAAAAAACAGTGTAGACACAGAAACTCTCAGCAAGGTTTCTATGTCAGACATACCGGAAATGGTAAAAGGTTCTGTAGATACAGCAACTCTCAGTGAGGCTTCTATGTCAGACATACCGGAAATGGTAAAAGGTTCTGTAGATACAGCAACTCTC
>CALARM010000763.1 GCA_937888925.1 uncultured Synergistia bacterium
GCCTGCCAGGCAGAAGCTTTTTATGGATACCCTTTTACCTGTTACGGTAATAAGTAATCTTCCGGTCGCTTTTCAACTGTTCTGTATCTTCTTTGCCAGCTTCAGCAGGGCCTCTCTCAATATTTTATCCTTAATGGAAGATTCAATAAATTCTGCAGCAAGATCAGCTTTTGCCAGGTCACCTGACGTAATATTTTCAAAAGCTATAAGAGCCGTATCCATACTGTGTCCTGAGATTCCCGATACAACAAAACACTGTCTTACGAAATCCCTGTCCTGTCTCTCCTCTATCCTTTGTTCTATAATATTGGAAAGAACGGTGCCTATAATTTCCTCTCCGCCGGCCCCAGCAAGTTCCTGTAATATTACTGATGATGTCCCTTCCATACCATTACTCAATATAACATCCTCTATAAAAGGAGCCGGTGAAAAAGTTTCGTCAAGAAAGCATTTTTTAAACAGTTCGAATATATATCTCTCTTTTCCGTATTTACATAACAGTTCTACCATCTTTATACTCAATGAAAGAGGAGAAATACTGAAAGATTTTATAGACATATTTAATATCACGTTATTTTCGATATTTCTCAAACTCTTAAACACTTTTTCCTTATCGCCAAAACTCAAACGGGAAGTAATAGCCATCAGGTCATCGAAAGCGCTGTCTTTAAGACATGAAATCACATGATTTATAACATAATAAAGCTCTTTATTGTCATCCTCTTCAAGCATATCGAAAAGATTGACAAGGAAAGAAGGGGAACGAAGTTTCATTGCTGCAGAGAGAGCACTTCTTCTGACCTGCAGAGAGGGATCTTTAAGGAATCTGCTCACAGGCATAATAAAACATTCGAGACCCAATTCGCCCAGTAAAGCCACACCGGAAGAGCGGTAATGTTCATCTTCGTTCTTTAACATATTTATGAGTTCTTTAATTGCTCTTTCTATTTCTTCTTTTTCTGTCGAAAATTTCACTACTGATAAAATAGCATTTGATTTTACATCACTGTTATTATAATAAATAAAAGGAGCTATATGTTTCACGCAATCAGGATCAGCCCATGTGGCCAGGGTTCCGATGGCTCTGGAAATTATTGCAGGGTCGTCCCTTTCCAGGGATTTTATTATTTTCTCATAAATCTTTTTTTCTTTTTTCATAGTACCCAGGATTGATATAATATTTGAAATTACAAGACTGTCTCTTTCTTTATCCATCAATTCCAGAAGTTTATCTTTAGATTGCCTGTCTTCAAACAGTTCTTTACCGGGTTTATATAGAAATTCCGGATCGATTATTTCTTCCTCTTTCTCCACGCCTGTCTTTAAAATTTTTGTCATAGCCTGCAGATAGGCCTGATTGATTTTACCTGTATAAACAAAGTAAATAATAGCTGCAATGGCAATGAGACAGAAAAAGGTCTCAAGAGGAACGGAAAAACAATTAAGCCCTGCAATGATAGCTCCTGTTATCATTACACCGAAACAATAGCAGATACCTTCCAGAAGAAATCTTATTCTCGGTCTTATATCGGAAGATATTGCTCCTAAGAAAATAGTAGTAGAAGGCTGTTCCATAGACTTTGAAAGCAAAATTATTATGAATTGAAAGGCAACGACTATCCAGAAATCGGGATAAAAAACTGATAAAAGAGAGAATAAAATAATCAAAAAAGAAATAATCCGTAAAGTATTGCCCGGGGATAGATATGTTATTACAGTGGAAAAAAAGAGCTGACATATGAGAATACTTACCTTTGAAGCAGAAGTAAAGATACCGAAAAAAGATGCAAGTTCCATCTGATCCTGAAAATGTCCGGAAATAGCTCTGGAAAAAAGAAAATCAACCATATATCTGTTAAAACCTGAAATAACTATAAAAAGGGCCATCAATTTTATAAGATCTATCCGGAATATCTCCTTCGGTATGAGAATATCGTTTCTTTTCCTCTGTTTTTCAGGAGGCCGAAACCTCAGTACCATAACCATTGGTATTGAGGCTATAATATACATAAGACCTGTCATGGAAAAACATAATTTCAGAGAAACTAAAGAAAGAAGAGGTTTTGTAACAAGGCCTGAAAGTATAATACTAACGTTGATTATAGCAAGGATTAAACCTGTATATGTTTTTATCTCCCTTATTGTCAGAATTTGAGTTATAAAATTCATATAAAAAATTATAGAATAAATAAAAAAAAGTGCCGAGAAAGTATAAATAACATAAATAGTATTATCCAGATTTATATGGTAAGGGATTATGAGAAATACCATTCCCATAATGAACGTGGAAAGAGATAGCCATTCAAAGCGGTAAATACTTTTTATGAATAAAACAGTACCTATTATAATTGAAGATATATTCAGGGTAATATAATAATAAGGCATTGAACCTGCCCCATGTTTCTTCAGAAATATGGAGTAGCTCAATATGATAATCAAATTTGTTGTAAAATTTAATATAAACCCTATTGTGCAGAGCAAGAAAATTCTGGTAAAATTTCTGTAATTATCTTTTGACAGCATAATTGTTCATAACCTGTGACCCATAAGAGGTGACACAGAGGTTTATATGAGAATCGTAACGCGTAACGGGAGGAACAGATTCTCATTCTTCGTTGTGACCGAACCGGTCATAGCCGTTTTATAGAGATGAACACAGGATTTTATGGAATATAATCTTTATGGACGGCTCGATAAATTTATTGAAGTATTATAGACTATAGAGACAGGTAAAAGCAATAAGATACTGAGTACCGTAACAGATAAAATGTTATCCGTAAAAAGCTTCTGCCTGGCAGGCTCTGGAGAAGAAAAATTAGTTTTTTC
>CALARM010000764.1 GCA_937888925.1 uncultured Synergistia bacterium
GACCTGTTTTGACCTGTTCCTGCTGAGTTTTCTGCTGTTCCGGTTTTATCTCCTGACCTGTTTTGACCTGTTCCTGCTGAGTTTTCTGCTGTTCCGGTTTTATCTCCTGACCTGTTTTAGCCTGTTCCTGATGATTTTCTGTCTTTACCTGATCAGGTTTTGTCTGAGGTGACTCTATTTTATGTCCTGGCTGCCACTGTTGCTCTGTCTGTCCCTGTTTTTGCTGTGTTTGATTTTGATGCTTTGTACTATTCTGATTACCTTTATTTACTGGCTGCTCGGTTTTAAAATCCTTTTGTTCCTGTCTTCCGGTAGATTCCTTATTTCTGCTTTCTAAATTTGACTTCTCCGACTGACTATCTTCTTTTGTTAATTTAATATGTTCTTCTTTTGTTATTCCTGCCGTTTTTTCTTCTTTCACCATGCCTGCTTCTTTTTCTTCTCTGGTCATACCTGCCGTTTTATCTTCTTTATTCATGCCTGCTTCTTTTTCTTCTCTGGTCATGCCTGCTTCTTTTTCTTCTTTAGTCATACCTGCAGCCTTTTCTTCTTTAGTCATGCCTGCAGCTTTTTCTTCCTTTGTCATACCCACTGCTTTTTCTTCTTTACTTAAACCGTCAGATTCCTGATTCTCTTTATTTTTTTCTTCTTTTGCCTCTTCCGTTTCTTTTTCAGGTGCTCTGTAAATGCTGCTGCCTCCGCCGCTTCCTGATATAGAATGGTCATTCCCTGCTCCCTGGTTATTATGTTGTCTGGTTTGACTCGTGTCTGTTTCAGGTTTTTTGCCGGAATATTGATTGTGTGCCGGTGCCGAATACTGGCTCTGCGAATTACCTGATTGATTACTTTTATTTACACTATCAGTAAGTTGATTCTGCGGCAGACTGTTATCCTGTATTGAAGATGGTATGGCCTGAGTCACCTGACCTGAAGAATTACCCGGTTTGTTGCCCCATTTGCCCGGTGCAGCCGATGCCTGTCCGGAGGGTACAAAGGCTGTATAATAATCCTTTTCCGTACCCAGACTTTTCGCAATGTTTTCATCCGGTTTACTATCCCATTGTTCCCTCAGTTGCTCTCCCGTAACAGGTTCTACTTTTGTTCTATCCTGCCTTTCAGTCCCAAAGATTGAATTCAGGGTATCACTTAACTTATTTTTGCTATCCATTTCCTTGAAATAATCATATAAATCAGGATTTTCTTCTTTAAATTTATTAATTGCTTCATCACCATGGGTTTTTGCATCTTTATATGTTTTTAAGGAATCTGCAAAAAATTCTCGTTCGTTGATGTATTTATCTTTAAAAGCAGGATCGGATGCGCATTTTTCATTGTATAAGTCTGTTATACGTTCTCCCTGTTCCATAATATTATAGTTTTGTGTGATATGACCCATTTCATGATCCAGTACTCCTGCCATAGGCTTATCGGAAAGAAAAATTCTTGTTCCCTGCGTATAACCCATAGCTCCAGGTTCTGTACCTCCAAGATCGTCCATGTTTCCTACAGTTATAGTTGTGCCTATATCTTTTGCATCTTTTAACTCCGCTACCGAGTATTTTGATTTAAGGGATAATTCTTTCTTGATATTATCATTGATAAGTGCGTCTTCTACAGGGTTATCGCCCGGTGGTATTTTACCTACAAGCATACCGTTAATTGCTTCGTATTTTGTTTTATCTATAGAAGACATATTTGACGGAGGATCATTTGACAGGCCTATGCCTAATTCTTTTGCTGTCAGATCTCTTTCCTGTCTTTCCTTTATATATTCCTGTTCCTGATCTGATAAATTCTGTTCAAAAGCATTATGTTCTTCCTGTCTTATGTCTATATTCTGTTCTAATGCATCCAGTTGTTCTTTACACTGGCTGTATTCTTTAGAATCCGGCTCCATTGAACTGAGCTGATCTTTAAGTTCCTGCCTGTCTGCCTTTGCCTGTTCCATATAGGCCGTATAGTCGCTGTTTTCTATTTCTTTCTGCATATATGATTCTGCCAGTTGATTTCCTGTATCCTTAAGGGTTGCCTCCATAGCAAGAAAATCTTTTTTCTGTTCTTCAGGCAGTAGATTTATCATTTTATTACGCAGATCCGTAGTCTCTTTTACCAGTTTGTCATATTCTTCCTGAGATTTTCCTTTTCTTGTTTCCAGGTCTTCTATTTTATTATTTACATTATCTTTTGTGATATTCTCACCTGTTAACTTGTTATATTCATCTATTTTCCCCGATTTAAGCAAATCAAGTTTGGCTTCTGCATCTTTGATATCATTTAATTGTGTGGACGCTTTATTGAAATTATCATTATAGGCTTTGTTTACATCGGACATATTTGTGACTACATCAGTTACTACCTGATTTACAGCAGTTGTTGTGTCTGATGACTGTATATTCTTACCTTCGTTACCTAATTTTTCCAGATCTTCTGTTTTTATTTTTTTCGCTATTTCCTTTGTAGCTTCAATCCTATCAATTTTATCTTTAGTACTTCCGTCTCCATAAAGATCGGCGGAATACATATCCTGTGCCATATTATATTTCTGTTTTTCTTCATTGGTGAGTCCTTCCGGTAATTGAATGGTACCCAGGCCAAGCTGTTCTTTAATCTGTTCATTCTCCTGCCTGAGACCAATATATTCTTTTTCCTTATCTGCTATTTCCTGTTCAAGTGCTTTCTGTTCATTTTTAAGCTTTTCAAGTTCTGCCTCTTTTTCTTTAATCTCTTCACCTATTCTGGTTTTATCTGCTCCTACGGCACTATCTTTTGATATTTTAAGGTTATTAATATCTCCTTCAAGACCGGTTATCTCTTCTTTGTTACTTGCTACTTCATCTTTCTTTGGCTGTAATTCCTCCTGTAGTTCAGTCCTTTTCTGGCTCAGAGCCTCATCTGAGGCATCTATAGCATTTTTAGCGTTTTCCGGAAGATTTTCTACTGCTTTTTGATATAGTTCGTCAGTTTTTTCAAGGTCTTTATTGTATTGTTCTTCTTTATCTTTTATTGTTTTCTTTAATTCTTCTGCCTTTTGATCGAGATTATCTCCTTCTTTCAGACCCAGATCTGCTCTTAATTTATTGGCTTCTTCCGGATTATTTTCTTTACTTTCCAGATTCTTAATTTTCTCAATTTTTTCCAGGTCTCCCTTTGCTGTTTCAATTTCTTCCCTGGTATTTATAGTCTCTTTAAGACTATTATTATAATCCTGTATATTTTCTTTTTGTTCTTCTGTAAGTTTTTCCTGTGAAATAGCCTCAGAAGCAGATTGATTTTCCTGTGCTTTCTGTGTTTCAGATATTGTGTTACTGTCTTTCTCACTGCCGACATCGGATGTTTTATCTGTATCAGTTCTTCTTTCGGAAACAGGCTGTTTATCATCTGCTTCCTGTGTTTCAGAGAGTAACTTTTCATCTTTCTCCCTGCCGACATCGGATGTTTTATCAGAAGCAATTCTTCTTTCGGAAACAGGCTGTTTATCATCTGCTCCATGTGTTTCGGAGAGTAACTTTTCATCTTTCTCCCTGCCGACATCGGATGTTTTATCGGGGGCAATTCTTCTTTCGGAAGCAGGCTGTTTCCCATCTATTCCCCGTGCTTCATGAAGGAATTTTTTATCTTTCTCCCGGCTGACATCGGATGTTTTATCAGAAGCAATTCTTTTCGTAGAAACAGACTTTTTATCCTCCGGTCTCTGTGCTTCATGAAGGTATTTTTTATCTTTATCCTGATTGGTCCCACCTTTTTCCATAAAAGCAATTCTTTTTCCGGAAACAGTCTGTTTATTGCCTGTTCCCTGTAATTCAGACAGAATGTTCTTAAATCTTTCCTGAAGTGTCTCATGTTTTGCATCAGAATCAATTTTTCCTTCCGTCACCAGCGTTTTATCCTCTGTTCCCCCGGATTCAGACAGAATATTTTTAATTTTCTCTGTGTCATCTTTTGCATCAGAACCAATGTTTCTTTCCGTAACCGGCTTTTTATCCTCTGTTGCCCCGGATTCAGACGGAATGTTTTTTGATTTTTCTGTGTCACCTTTTTCATCAGAATCAATGTTTCTTTCCGTAACCGGCTTTTTATCCTCTGTTCCCCTTAATTCAGAGAGAATATTTCTGAATTTCTCCTGAAGTGTCTCACGTTTTTCATTAGGATCAATTTTTCTTTCGGAAACAGGATGTCTCTCCTGTGTTTTCTGTGTTTCTCCCGGTAAGGTTTTATCTCTATCGTGGCTGGCATCGGATTTTCCGTAAGAATCCATTCTTTTTTCGGAAGGAGTATATTTCCAACCGGTCATCTGTGCTTCTCCCGGAAAAATTTTATCTCTATCATGGCTGACATCGGATTTCCCGTCAAAATCCATTTTTCTTTCCCGAACAGGCTGTGTTTTATCCTGTAATTTAACTGCTATTTTTTTATCTTTTTCCGTATCTCTTTCCTTTATTTTTTCTCCCTGTCTTAGCTGATCTACTGCCGGTTCATTTGTAATGGATGGTTTATATATTCTTTGATTTTCCCTCTCACTGTTTTTAGATGATATATCTTTATTGTCTTTTATCACATATTCTGCATGCCGGGCCTCTTTCAGTTCCTGAGTTTTAAATCCATTGTACTTCATGTTATAATTTTCACGGAGTTTTTCAAGTGATATAAGTTTTGGAATTTTATTTTTATCTATTCTCTCTTTCGGCTTCATCCCGGAATTACTGTTTTCTTCAAATTCCAATGGCTTTTTTATTTCATTCTCTGACTTTTTTCTGCTCTCTTTAGCTGCTATTTCTTTTGAAAGTTCCTCTCGTTCATTTTTTATATCTTCAGCTTCTTTACGTTTCCCCCTAATTTCTATCTTTTGTTTCTCTGTCATTCCCTCTTTATTTTCCAGCTCTTTAAGGCGTTTAATATCTTTATCGGCATTGTCACGTCCGTCTCTTATATCCTTCTTTTCTGTTAATTCATTCGGGGAGCCTGATTTTTCTCTGACAATATCTTTATCTTTTATTAAATTCTTTCTTTCTTCAGGAAGATTCTTTACAGATTTCTCATCGTGTATATTATTCTCTTTTGCTTTAGTCTGGCTTATTGCTTCCGTAGTCCTGGAGGAATTATCCCTTCTTTTTATTTCCTGGATATTTTTTCCATTCCCTCCTGTTTCTGCTTCCCCACCTGTCTTTTTTATTTCCTTATATTTTTTTTCATAATTTTTACGTATTTCATTAAGTGGCAGGAGCTTGTTGCTTTTTGAGTTCTCTCCGGGGTTCTTTTTTAATATTCTCTGCTCTCCCTGTTGTTTTTCTTCTTCCTGTTTTCCTTTTATTTTTTCCATGGCTTCTCTGAGTTTTATCTTTTCTGCCATGGCTATGTTAAGAGGATTTGAAAGGGTTTTCGTGCTTTCTCCGGTAATCTGCCCTGTTTTATCACTTTTCCCTTTTGAAGTATGTTGCGGTATTTTCTTTTCTTCTAAAGGCATAAGATCTTTATAGTCATATTTATTTTTATTGTCTATAATATGAGAGTTTCCTTTATAGGTTTTCTGTTCTTTTTCTGTATGTTTTTTCTGTTTGCTATGGCCTGTCTGTGTTTTAGATTTTTTTGTACGATTCCCAGTTTCTTTTTTAGACGTACCGGTAATACGTTTTGATACATTTTTCAGGGTTTTTATACGTGATCTGTTTGCTACTTTTTCCTTTAATTTTTCTGCAGCAGTGTTTTTGTCCCTGTTATCAGTTCTGTCTTCTATTTTTGCCTGTCTGGAAGATGTTTTGAAGTTAGATATGTCTTTTGTGGAGACTTCTGATGATTTTACAGGTTTTTGATAAGAATCTTTTTCTTTAGCCGGGCTATAAAGGTTTGTATCTTTTTCCTGTTTTATTTGTTCTTTGTCTATTTTTTCATTAATTTCTTTCTCTTTCTGCTCTAATTCTTTCTTTTCCTGTACCTGTGTATCCTGAAGAATTTGCTGCCTGTTCTGCGGGGTATAAGAAGCAGGGGTAATATTATGAGAATCTATTTTTGCTATAGTAACCACCCTCTATATTATATTTAGTTTTTGTGACTTATGAGGTAATATAAGAGACTTGTTTCTAACCTTTTTTCTTAAGATATCACTTTTATTTTTCATAAAGTAAAGAGGTTTTGAAAATTATAATCTATAAAAAATTTTATAGATTGACTTAACGGAATAAAAATAGTACAGTTTAATCTCAGAGATTGCTCGAAAATAATCCTTTATACGACAGGATAGACACCTTCAATGAGTCTTACAAAAAAAGAAATTCTTGAATTAATTGAAAAAACTGCATTTTTACATGATCGGATAAGTGGGTTCTTTGTGCCGGAACAGCCTCAGAATGACGAAATTGCTGAAAGAAATCTTAATAAATGGAAAGAAATACTGGCACAAGGAACAGAGGAAATTTTTGAAAAGAGACTTTCCTTTGATAATCTGACTGCAGATACTGTCCTTTCATTGTTAGGAAATGTCCGACTTGCTGATAAAAATAATCTTCCCGATTGGAGTAATATATTGGAGAAGATTATTAATCCGGAAAAAAAAATTACTCCCGAACATTCACGAGAGGAGTTTCCTCTGAGGTTTATCTTCTCTGATAATCCTGTGCCCTTTGAAGAAGCCTTTGTTCCTTTTATAATGGTTGCAAGAGATGAATTGATTGGAAAGTCAGGGGAGAGCTATACACTTGTAGATGACAGAGCCCATGCTATTCTTGAACACAATCTGCTTAATTCTCTCGCCTTTATGTGTTTAAAGGCAATACATCTGGAATTTTCTTTGTTTCTTTTAAATAGTAAAGCTCCTTTCGAGACCTTTATTGACCAGCTTACAGACACAAAAGACTCTGAATTTTATTCTGCATTTATAAGAGAAATGGTGAATAATTCTTTTGTTAACTTTTTTAATGACTATCCTGTACTCGCACGGCTGGTGTCTGTACGTATAAAGTTCTGGATAGAATCTATATCTGAATTTTTCCTGAGACTCCGGGAGGACATGCCTGAGATTTCCAGATTTTTCCATAAAGGAGAACCTGTGGGAAAGGTTATAAGTGTGAAACCTTCTCTCTCTGACAGACATAACGGCGGGCGGTCTGTAATATCTATAACCTTTGAATCAGGTTTGCGCCTTATCTATAAGCCCAAAGACCTTTCTCTGGAAAAGGCTTATTTCAGGTTGCTTTCCTGGTTTAACGACCATGGTGTGTCATTGAGATTTAAAACCATAAAAATCCTTAATCGTAAGAATTATGGATGGACAGAGTTTGTAGAATATTTACCATGTAAAAATGAAGATGACGGAAGAAATTATTACAGACGATCCGGACAGCTTTTATGTTTACTCTATGTTCTGGGATGTTCTGACTGTCATATGGAAAATATTATTGCCAGTGGAGAATATCCCGTTGTTGTGGATTTAGAGACCCTCATGCTCCCACAGGCAAAATCCTTTGAAGATAAAAAATATGAAGAAAGGTTAAGCTTTCTTGCAAGCAGACACTTTTTCGATTCTGTTTTGAGAACAGGTCTTCTTCCCAGATGGCAATTTGGGCCGGACAAAAAACCTTATGATATAAGCGGACTGGGAAGTATTGGAGAACAGGAAGTGCTTTTTAAAAAAGAAATCTGGAAAAACCTTAAAACAGATGGAATGACATTTGAATATCAATTCTATAAACTCAAGGAGTCTTTGAATGTACCTGTTTTTGAAAATAAATGCCTTTCTCCTTTTTATTACAAAGATTATATTCTTGAAGGTTTTAAGGATATGTACTCCTATCTTATGGCTTATAGAGATTCTCTTCTTGCCTCTGAGAGTCCATTGAGGGATTTTTATAAAAAGAACATTCGTTTTGTTTTTCGTCCTACCAGAACCTATGGTATGATATTAAACCACTCACTCGATCCTAAATTACTGAGAGATCCTGTTTTATGGAGCATTAATATTGATCTTCTTATAAAGGCCATCAGTAAACCTGAGATTAATGGTGATTACCTGTGGCCTCTCATCAAATCAGAAATATACAGTATGGAACAACTGGATATACCTTATATTACAGCCTGCTCTGATAGTAATGCTCTGAATGTGCCCGGTGGAAAAACAATAGAAGGTTTTTTCGAAGAACCCGGTTATGACAGGGTTATAACCTGCTTAAAAGGACTTGACTCCAATGACATGAACAAGCAGATTGCATTTATTTACGGTGCTTTATATGCAAGAGATACGGGAAAATCGGAAAATGTTTCACGTGAAGCTGATATAACATCTGGCCCTGATTTACAGGGGACATTTCTGGAACACGCTCTTTTAATCGGGAAAGAACTCAAGGAATGTGCCATATGTTTTGGGAATGAAGGAGTGACATGGATAGGATATGAATATTTTCCGCAGGCAGACAGATTTCAGTTACAGCCACTGGGGTATAACCTTTATAATGGCATCTGTGGCGTTGCCCTCTTTCTTTCTGCTCTTGATATGGTTTCAGAGAAAAATCTGTTCAGAGGAACCATTTTATCTGCATTAAAACCTCTTTTTAAGGATCTTGATGATAATATTATGTCACCAATAATTGCGAAGGAAATGAGTGTAGGAGGGACATCAGGTCTTGGTTCTGTTCTATATAGCCTTGTTTCTATAAGTCATTTTCTTGAAATGCCTGAAATCATGGATTATGCGGAACGTGCGGCTTTGTTGATAAAAGATCAGATAGAACATGATGTGGCATTTGATATTATTTATGGTTCAGCCGGCGCAATAGCCGGTCTGATTAAGTTTTATAATGTTACAAAAGATCAAAAAATATTAGATATTGCAAAAAAATGCGGTGATCATCTTCTTGAGAATTTTAAAGAGAACCATTCAGGATACAGAGCGTGGACCACACTGGGAAACATATTAATGGGAGGGTTCTCTCATGGTGTTGCCGGTATAGCATTTTCATTGCTGAAACTTTATTCCCTGACCGGTGAGAAGAAATATATAGATGCAGTGAAAGAAGCAATACTATATGAAAATACACTTTTTTCCCATAATACCGCTAACTGGCTGGATTTAAGAGTATCATCTGATAAACCGGAAAGTGAAAGATTTATGACTGCATGGTGTCAGGGCGCTCCCGGTATTGCTCTCGGCAGGATTGGAGGTCTTTCTGTCCTTGATACTGAAGAAATAAGAAGAGATATAGAGATTGCACTGGATACAACTATTAAATGTCCTCTTCTGGAAAGGGATCATCTCTGCTGCGGGAATCTCGGCATAGGTGAAATCCTCTTTACTTCAGGGTTGAAACTTGACAGAAGTGATTTAAAAGAAAAAGGTTTGTTTAAGGCATCCCAGGCAGTATGCAGGGCAAAACAGAGAGGTAGTTTTAACTGTGGCATTGGGGGGCATTTTGATCCCGGTTTCTTCCAGGGCATATCAGGAGCCGGCTACGAACTTCTTCGTATGACAGAACCTGATAAAATTCCTTCTGTACTGCTTCTGGAATAAAATTCTCTTCCTGAAACTTTTCACGACTTTTTCATAAGTTCTTCACAACTTCTTCACATCTTCATATTATAATTTAAATCAATGAAAGAGATAAAAAAAACAAATAATTTGAGGTTTTACGGAGGTGATTTTTAATATTCCATAGAAAAGTTTTTTCGAATCACTCTAATTGCCAGTCTGTTGATTTATGAGAAATCTATGATATAATTTTATATATTAATAAAAGGAGGGTTATTTGATGTCAGAACAAACAAAGCAAAATCTTTATAGTAAGATCATTGCAAAAGCAGTAAAGGATGAAGATTTTAAGAAGAGATTGGAGAAAAATCCGGAAGAGACAATAAAGAAGGATTTCGGCCTTGAAATACCTGCCGGCATGAAAATTAAAGTCATAGAAGATACCGAAACAGTAAGACACCTTTTGATACCCAGAATTGCACAGGCTGACCTGACCGAGTTGACCGATGCGGATATAGAAACTGTCGCAGCAGCAGGGGCACCTCATACAGGGCAGCAGACAATGATGTGTGATACTGCCTGGCAGACCTGCTGGGTCTGCAATCCATAATTATATGAGAAGCGTAACGAATTACGCTTCTCATATATAAATCCTGAAAACACCCATGACCGTCTGGTCACAACGAAGGATGAGAATCTGTCCTCGCATCACGCATCACGCATTACGCATTACGATTCTCATATAAATCCCGAAATCTCCGTCTCTTTTATTCGGGATTTGTATCCATTATTGTATTATTTATATGCTTTATGGCATTAAAATAATTTTTAAGATTCTCATTGTCAGATGAATTTGATAGCTCAGATTTTTGCTCACCGGAATTTTTGAGACTATGTATCTTTTCTATGGATTTAATGAGAGCCTTCTTGCCATGTGATTGAAGTAACTGTATCTGAGCCCATAACTGAGTGTCAATAGTCAGCAATGGATTATGGAAAGGATCTTCCATCAGTTTCGTCCTTACCGAAGGAGAAGCTATTAAATCAAATAAAGAACTTTCAAGTATGTTCCTGTTCATAACCTCTTCCGGTATTTTTGTAATATCGGATTCCCAGTTTTCTGTTTTTATTTCTACAGTAGATGAACCGTTGCCATAGAGTGTTTTTCTTTCTATGATACTGTCATTGTCAAAACCGGTAGTTACCCTTGCCATACCTGCATTCGGCCAGCAGAAACACTGCTGTGTCGTGCCATTGCCCCAGTTTTTACACATATAGGATGTGCCGTCATCATATTTCATACCCAATTTAAACATGTCCTCACCGTAAGAAACCTCGGAAAGAACCGATGAGTCATTGTATTTTACCGTTCTTCTTGTTTTATTATCTTCAAAAACAGTCACTTCTTCTCCTGTGCCGTCATTATATTTATATACCTTCTTCGTCGCTTCTCCCGGCAATTCAAGTAAATCACAGGAATTACTGTCGGGATAGGATACAATCTGTCTTGTTGCTTTATTATCATAATAATAACATCTGTTAACAGTACCGTCCGTATATTCCTTTTTATATGCTATTACTTCATTTAACGGCATCCATGCAAGGCTGATTTTTTCTCCGTCAGAGTTTGTTTTTATATTGATACCCCTTCCTGAGCCCTGGATTATGGTTTTATCTGTCATGGAAGGAGAACTGTAGTCCATCTGACATGACCTTTCGGAAAATGTTGTAATACTGGCTTTTTTCCCTGCAGTGGGATCCTGTATTTCAATATGCCTTCTCCCATCATCATAATCAATACCTATACGACTGATATTACCCTCATCCAGTCTTGTATATTTTACACGGTTTCCGTTTTCTCCGGGGAATGAACAGTGCACAAGGAATCTGTTTTTACCTCTGTATTTCCATACACTTGTGTCTGTGTCATAATTTTTACTTTCTTCTATATATAGATCACCGCAGTTAAATATATTACTTTCTATAGATTTCCCCTTTGTTATATGAGAGAAATCAAAGGTACCTGCTCTGTCTCTTACCTGCTTCTGTTTTATATCGCTTTTGTCCCATTTCGTTACCGTTTCTACGAGTCCCTGGGAATAAATCCTTTCTCTTCTCTTAATACCTTCTTTTTTCCACGATGTTCTGTTTTCTTCTACCACATTATCCCTTGATATACTTTCATTTAACCTGGTGGTAAGAGAATTTATGTCTAAAGGAAATTCAACGGAATCTTTAGCCAGTAACTCAAAAGAAGGGGAGAGCGTGGAAAGACTCAGAGAATGTTCGAGATTATTGGTTTTATTACTTATATAATCCTTTGCCCATGACGGGCTGGCCTGAACCTTACAGTCTTCAGGAAGAGTAAATTTTTTATGGCACCATAGAGTATTTTCGTCTAATTTCTTCATTGTAGATCTGCTGTTTGCAGTTTTACTGCTTGTACTGACAGCAGTTGTTTCTGTACTTAACTCTACTCTGTCTTTTACTACAATACCTGAAACCTCCTGTATTCCTCCTTTAGCCTTATTTTTTTCATCCAATTTCTGTTTCCTTATAAGAGCCATTCTGGTGAAATACGGTTCCATTTCATCATAAAGACCTCTTCTTAATTTCGCACATGACGGGCAGAGAACCATATCAACATTTACTACAATCTGACACATCTGGCAGAGTCTTTTTAATTCAAGATTTGCATCCTGATGCACTTCTGTCGGGAAGGCAGCTACATAGTCCGTTTTGTCCCATGCCATAACTGCTTCCGTTGCTTCGAGACTTTCCGGATCAAGGCGTTTCTTTCTGTTACCTATCATTTCTTTTGTTATAAATGCACCTTTTTCCTGGAAAGATAATTTATCAGTTGAATTCTTTTTATCAAAGAGATTTATCGCCTCACTTATCTGAGCATTAACCCTTTTGAAGAGATTATCAGCATTTATAACTTTCCCCGGGTCAACCTGCTGGCCCATTATGGAGGAACTTTTTGCGGTGACCTGCTGCCCTGTTATGGATGATTTGATTTTATCCAGTCCCGGTATGGACGATTTGATTTTATCCACTTCTTTTGTAAGGGCCGGTTTGATCGACTCCACAATATTTCCCAGCATTTTGAAGGCTTTCCCTATAGTAGATAAGGTACCGGTTCCCTGAAGAGCCTGTTCCGGCCTGATTCTTTCACCGTCAGTCTTTGTTTCCGCTCTCCGGATGCTTTCTGTCTTTGTTGCTCTGTCAGTCTTCGTAGCCACGCTGCCGGAACTTTCTTTGTTCCAGTCCTGTTTAAAGGCCCTCTGAGTATCCAGTGTACCTAACTTTCCTTTGTCCATAATTTCCCTTGTTTTTATTTCTACTATTTCCTGTTTCTTCGGGTCGAAGTCTTTAATATTTCTTAACTCTCTTGGTACGCCGATAAGTGAAGGCTTTTCAGGAGTTTCACCGGTTCTGTTCCATAGAGGTATCTTTTTATCTTTATTTTGATCCTGCATCTGAGTTGCTATATTTTCTTTCTTTACCTGGTTACTGGCTGTTTCTTTTGAAGATTCGCCTCTGGCGGCAGACATGCCCTGTCCTTCAGTTTTTATATTTTCTCCTCTGCCTGTTCCCGTCTGTTTACCTGTTACCTGTTCGTTTGCGGGTATATTCTGCTGTTCTGTTCTCTGAGGCCCCTGGTAGGAAACCTGTCCTGTATAACCTGATGAACCCTGTTTTGTAATTCCCGATTGATTTGAAACGTTTTTACTCTGGCCGGAAGCGCTGCCTGTCTCAATGGCAGAAATTGATTTCCCGTCACCTGCGGTTTTCTGGTAAGGTTGCTGTAATGTTTCAGATTTCGCAGATGCTGCCCTGAAAGATTCAATCCCTGTATTTACGTTACCGGCTCCATCATATGAAGCTTTTTGTAATCTCTGTTCTGATGATTGGATGGATTGAGGTGTCTTCTGAAGATTAACCTTTTCCGTCTGCTCTGTTTTCTGGCCCGCTCCCTGTGCACCTGTCTGCAATAACTGTTCTGATTTTTGCTGTGTACCATAAGACTGCTGACTGACTGAAGTCTGCTGCGTTGTTTTTTGAGACGAAGAATCCTGCTGTGCTGCAGAAATTTGCTGTGCTGTAGGAGCCTGCTGCGTTGTTTTTTGAGACGAAGAATCCTGCTGTGCTGCAGAAATTTGCTGTGCTGTAGGAGCCTGCTGCGTTGTTTTTTGAGACGAAGAATCCTGCTGTGCTGCAGAAGTTTGCTGTGCAGTAGAAGTCTGCTGCATTGTTTTTTGAGACG
>CALARM010000765.1 GCA_937888925.1 uncultured Synergistia bacterium
CTTTAATGACTCCGAAGGTTTTATCTCTAAAGGTTTTTCTAAAAGTTCTTTCTTTGCCGTGCCGGCAAGGTCTGAAATTTTTATTTCTACAGGCTTATCTAAAATTTCTTTCTTTGCTGATACAGCAAGGTCCGGAATGTTGTTTTTCCCCCCGGCACCGTCTGATTGTTTCAAAACCTCACTGCTCTTCCGGTTAACTTCTTTATCTACTACATGGTCAATTTTATTCAGAAAGTTATCAGCACTGGCTTTTATAGAAGAAATTTCTTTTTTTACAAGAGAGTCATCCAGCAAATTGCCAGTAATAGCACCGGCCATTTCGGACTGTATCTTAAGAACTGCCTCACCATGTTCGGGAGAGGATTTTAGATTTTTTACTAAATCCAATTCGTCCAATTTTCCGGCAAGTTTAACAGAAACACTTTCTGTTAACTCCTGCTTCTTTTCCGCAAGAACAGCCTGAGGCGGAGATTTTACTTCCTCAGCATTTAAAGTAGATTTATCTATTTTTTTTTCTAAAATTTTATCTGTTGTCTGAGGGTAACCATACAGTAAAGAAGTTTTATTTAAGTCATAATTAGAAGTATAATTCATTGACCTACATCAACTCCGATTCAATAGGACTCTCCGGAGGTTCAGGATAAACCATTTTTTCATCTTCCAGATCACATTCTTTAAAATCAGGTAAATTATCCGGCATAATAAGTGCCATATCAGGTATAGTTTTAAGCAGTGGTATTTCCAATGGTCTCAAATTTGATTGCAAATCGAAATAATCATCAAAATCGCTGAAAAATTCCATCATAAATTCAGCCTGAATTTCCTGAAATTCTTCTTCCGGCTCTGCCATATACTACATACCTTCTCTCTCACGACTCACGACTCACGGCTCACGGCTCACGACTCAATTATCACTCAAATTCGTAAAAATGTAAAGAATCGATAGAAAAATTAATAAAAAACGATCTGAAAGATGCTCAAGGAATATTGACTGAATTCTTCATATATTCTATCTTCCAGATCGTTTATATTTTACTGAATTATCTATCTGACATTCAGCTTATTAAATAACTTGTTAAACATATTCAGATCATTTTGAGTAACTTCTCCGTCATTATCAAGGTCCATTAACAGGTAAACTCTTTCGGCAAGGATTTCATCCTTTTCATTTATCTTTCCGTCTCCGTCTACATCCTGACTTCCGTCAATAGCCCTGTTAATTATATTGGCATCAGCCTGGTTTATACCATCCGGTTTCGAATGTTCAGTTCTTAACGGCCACATGCCGGTTTTCCATGTTATCTGTCCTATTTCATTGAATTTATTTATAAAGTCTTCTACTGTTTTGGCATCTTCTCCGGTTACTCTGCCAGAATCATTAACATCAAATTTTTTAATCTGTTCCTTTAATTTCTTTACATCCTGTTTATTGATTTTCTTATCACCGGTGAGATCGCCATTAATACGAACTTTCATTTTCACATTACCGGGCTGCTGTTTATGTTTTATATAATTTTCCATTATAACTACATCACCTTCATCTACAGCACCGTCACCGTTAAAATCAAAGGTTTTTATAAAATTCTTTACTGCTTCCACATCATCCCAGTTCACATCTCCTACCAGATTGAGCTGTGGTATTTCTTCTTCTTCTTCAGTTTCACCTGTATCTGCAACAGTAGCTGCAGCAACGCCGCCCGGCACAGGGCGAGTCGGGGGAGCAGGTGGTGCAGGAGCTCCGGGAGCTGCAGCACCGGCAGATTTTACTTCTGTTGTCTGTACCTCCGTTATTTTTGTAGAAGTAACAATTCCCATGTTAGGATTAATAGTTGACATAAAACACACTCCTTTTTAAATCTCTTTTCTTATTTTCTATTTTTATGTTATTTACTATAACATTCACTATAATAACATGCAAGTTACAAATTGGTTACAAAAAGATTACAACAGATCAGTTTTCTCCAAAATATTCCTGACGTTACAGGCCATCCTAAAGAGTTCTTCCTGTTCATCTCTTAAAGCATATTTCCTGGTAAAATAGGTTTTAAATGACGGCAATTTATTATTTATGCACTTGAAGCCAAAGTAAGAAAATCTATCAACATTTAAATATTTCTTATAATTATTTATATCAGAAGAAGACATATTTAATCTCTTATAAAGGTCTAAAACATAAGGGACCGGTACTTCATCATAATCAAACTTCAGAAAACGCTCCAGTCTGTCCGTAAAAGCAAAAGACACATAAAGTATATGTTTTTCGGAAGAGAGGCTCTTACGGAACTCTGCAAACAAATCAATAAGTTCATGGGAAAGTTTCAGTTTAACCACTATGGCAGCTATAGCTCTATAAAAGTCCTCTCCTAAATCATCTGTAAGACAGGAGAAAAAGGTTTTAAACATAATATCGTGAAGGGTGAATGGTGAAGGGTGAAGGGAGGATAAGTCCCCATTCTTCGTTGTGACCACCCGGTTGTGGCCTTTTGATAAATTATAACGTAATGCTATATAAAGAGTCTTATATTTTGATAGGAAAGGTGCAATTTTCATTAAATAATCTATAGAATCCTGTTTTATATTCAATTCTTTCATTATCATTTCAGCTTCTTCAAAAGACACATCACACCTGTGATAAAAACTTACCTTCAAATCTTTGTTACAGGAAAAATCTACTTTAAAACATACAGGGTCGCTATCTTTAAAATATCTGTTCAAATTTTTAAAGGTTTCTATCTGTTCTTCCCCTGTACCTGAATCGGTCATAAAGGTTATAAGATTTGAAATATAATCTTCCCCTGACCCTTCCAGCATAATGCCGAGAGAGTCAGAGCCTGGAGAAAACTCCGTCATATTATAAAGTTCTTTACTGAAAAGCGTTCTAAATCTTATAAAATCTCTTTCACTATCGAGCCAGGGGGCAAGCAATTTCACTTCTTTATCAAACAATTCAAGTTTATTCATACGTAGCCTTTCAGGTCTGCAACAGTTATTTTTATTCACTATTCACCGGGTGAACACAGTGGTTCGCCCCTACTTTTCACGACTCACGACTCACTATTCACGACTCACTATTCCACTTTTTCTATAAAACAAAAATTTACGTCTTCCGAAAAATAATATTTACTTTCCTTTTGATAAGGGAGGGAAAATATCTTAATATATTTTGGTTTTTCCGGTTCAGGTTCCAGAAGTTTTCTGAGACGGGAAATAGAGGTCTTTACTGTAGAACCGTCATTCTTATAAAATTTACTCTTCCATATGGCAGAATATAACTCTTCTAAAGTAAAACATTTGCCTCCGTTCCTGACAAAATAAAAAAGAAGGGACGCCAGATTTCTTTTACGGCTGAAATCTATAAAACCTCCGGTGTGTTCCCATACAGTACCACCTGAAAGATCTATGAAAAGCTCAAAAGAAGACATATGTGACTTGAGCTTCTCAACTTCGGCAAAATCGGCATAATATTCCTTTTTCCCCAGCTTAATCCAGTAATTTTCACCATTTGTTTTTGTCGGAATACTGTCAAGTTCTTTAACGAGAAATTTCTCAAGAGAAGCAAAATACTTCATGGCTTTTCTCTTTTCATGACCGCACAACTTATCAAGCAGTGTTCTGGCTTCATTTCTCCATTTTATTCTTTCGTCATCTTCTTCAGACAGGAGGCTCATAAGGTAACTGGCTATAAAAAGCTGAAAAACATCTACATCTCTCCGGGCTTCTTCCAGGACATGATATGCCAGAATTAAAGATTCTTTAAAATTTCCTTCCATAAGTTCTATTTCAGAAAGTATAAGAAGATTTTCTCTTTTTATATAACTGTAAGTCTCATTCAGAAGATATTTATTTTCATGAATAATCTGTTTTGCTTCTTTATATTTTTTTATTTTCACATAGAGACGGGCCATCATTGTGCTTATAATCAGTTGCTTTTCAATATCTTCCAGTTTCTTTGAAATCTCCAGAGCCTTTGAAAAATAAGAAAAAGCAAGTTCATCTTCTCCTTTTTCTTCATAAACCATAGCAGTAAAATAAAGAGAATATATCCTGAGGCGATCCGTATGGGCAATCTCAAGACCTTCTTTAAGAAATTCATAGGCTATGTCCAGTTCACCAAGCTGATAATAATCCCAACCTATATTTAATTTCAATCCCGGTATTTCTTTAAAATTATTGTTTTTTTCGGCAAGTTTAAGGGATTTGAGATGAATCTTATGGGCTTCTTCCAGATTTCCGTATCTATCCATAACCATGCCCGTAAGAAGGGATAAACTTATTTCAATATCTTCATTTTTAATCTTTTTATTATTTATATCCAGGGCTTTTTCAAAACATTTAAGAGCTTCTTCATAATGGCGTAATTCGAAATTAATCTCCCCTTTAACTTCCAGGGTTTTAATATAGGTCAGAAGATCGCCTGACAGGTCAGAATTTTTAAGATTTATGTCAAGCAGTTCCATAGCATCTTTATAGTTCTGTAATCTCATATAACATTTTGCCCTGAGAATGATAATTTCTGCCATAAGGAGACTATCTGTTTCCTGTTCCGTTTCTTCAAGTAGATTAATAGCTTCTCTGTAATGTTCATTCATAAACAGGAGATCCGCTTTCATAAGATCCAGCTTTACGCTTCTGTTTTCCTGCGGTATTTTGTCAATATAAAGTTCAAGTTCCCTCAATTGAAGATACATCATCATTTCATACATTATATTTTCAAGTATTTCAACAGATTTCTCTATATCACCTGATTGTACAAAATGGTAGAAAGCTTCTTTTGAATAGATAAGTTTTTTCTCGCTGTCTGTAATACTCTCATAGTAGAAAGCACACTGTCTGTGAACTAAAGCTTTCCTGTCTTCCGATAAATGGGAATCACAGAAATGTCTGAGAAGATCATGAATAAGATAGGTATTTTCAGAATATCTGTTAAGGAGAAATTTTTGCTGCAGGCTGTTTATCAGACTGTCAAGGTTCTGTTCCCGGCATACATAGTGAAAAGCTTCTCTATATACAGGCATACGGAAGATGGAAAAAGAAAAGAGTAATTCCTTCTCTTTTTCATTCAGAGTGGTAATGACCTGTGCCAGATAATCTTCATTACTTTCTATGAAACTGGAAGGATCATTTAACAAATCACTTACAGTTCTTTCTCCGAAAAACATTGTACAGAGAAGGGTTTTAATAAGAAAGGGATGGCCGTGAGTGATTCTGTTAAAATCATTGAGCAATCTCTGTTCCAGTATATCTGTCTGTTCATGCAATTCCACCAGTTGTTTAATAAGGAGAGTGGCATCACTGTTATCCAGGCCGTAGAGTTTCTGTTCAAAGATTTCGAGCCAGCAGAGAGGAGAGACTTTCGGTCTTTCTCTTGACAGGATTATTACCTTTGAATTTTTAAGATATTCTACAAATCGTTGAATTAAAATTATCCCGTCAGAACTTTTCAGCTTTTGATAATCATCTATAAAAATAACGCAGGACTGTCTGTTTAATATATCAATGAGATAAAGTATTCTTTCATCCAGATCCATCCTTGTGTCTTCCAGACACTGTTCAAAAAGATACTCTTCTCTGCATTTAAGCCATCTGTTAATTTCATAAAAAAAGTTTTCCAGTGACCATTCTTCTTTACAGGCCATCCAGCAGATATTTCCGTTATGAAATTTATCGATTGAACAGGCAAGAGAAAGGGCAAGAGAAGTTTTTCCGATGCCTGCTATACCATCAATCAGAATAACATTCTGACTGTCAAAACCCTTTATAAGTCTGTTCAGTTCCTTTTCCCTGCCTACAAAAATAGACGGAGGCTTTGGAAAAGTAAAATCAAGAATATTATTCATTTCCTCTTCCTTTATTTTATAAAAATCTATTACATTCCGGAACTTTCTTCTTTATGAGGTTTTTTTTCCTCTTCTTCATCTGTCTTTTGACGGGAAGATGAAGGTAAAGGAGGCGGTTCAGGAGGAGGAGGAGGAACAGGTGTTTTTGCCTCTATTTCTCCTTTGCCTTTTTTTAAATGGGCAGAAGCACTAATATGTTTTGGCTTGAAGTCACTGAGTTTTTTAAAATCCATAGAAAATTACACACCCCCCGGCAATATAATTATGGTAATGATTATTTTTAAATCTATTTATAATATAATATGTTTTTTGATTACATACAAGTTACAAATTGATTACAAATTATTTGATTGTGTTTAAAAATGATCCGACTTATCCGAAAAATCCGACCCGTCGGGGTTCAGACATCTTATGCAAATATCAATCAAGGAGGCCTTTTATCCAGGATATAACGCCGGGGAAAGGGGAATTTTTTATTTCGTCCATGAGCTTCAGTCCTTTATCATGCCACAGGCCGTCAGGATTTTCATCGAGATATTTCTTTAAAATACTTATACTCTTTTTAATTCTTCCTGATTTAAACAGAATGAGAGCTTCGAAAAAATCTTTTTCTTTATATCCGGGATTGAGCATTAAAGCTTTTCTATATTGTGTCAGAGCCAGGTCTTTTGAGTGCTGTTCAAGTTTCTTTCCGTACAAATAATAAAGTTCTATAAGTTTATATTCAATATCTTCTTCCTGACAGGATATATAAATTTCATCATATAGCTCTATTGCTTCCTGGTATTTTTTCAGATTTGTCAGGATTTCTCCGTATAAAAGCTGAAATTTCACATCATCACCTTTCAGTTCCAGGACTTTTCTCATATTCTCCTCAGCTTCTTCATAATTCTTAAGTCTCATGAGTATTTTCACATAAAGTACTCGAAGATTTATATCTTTCTTTCTTATTTCTATAGCTTTTTTCATATACGTTTCTGCTTCGAAATATTTTCCGTCTATTTCATAGAGAACAGCAAGATGGACATAACATTTCAGCATGTTTTTATTCTCAGCCAGGCTCACGATAAGCTCTTCTATCGTATCAAAATATAAATTTTTATCTTCAGGAAATCTATCTTTATACGGTTCCAGGTTCTTACCAAGAAAAAGAGCAAGAAAATCCATAATATTTTTTTCCGTAAGATCACC
>CALARM010000766.1 GCA_937888925.1 uncultured Synergistia bacterium
CTTCCGCCTGTTTTCTCTCTGTAATATCCTGAACAAGTCCGTCATAAGAAAGGAGTTTACCCAGTTTATCATAATGAAGGACAGGTGTATTTCTTATCCATCTTACAGAGCCGTCTCTATGTATTATACGATGTTCTACCGGTTTTACATTTCCACCGGATAAAATCTGTACGGCATAATCTTTTACAATCTTTCTATCCTCTTCCGGTACCATCTGTAACCACAGATATGGATTGAGATTAAATTCCTCGGTTCTGTAACCCGTAATAGCAACACATGCAGGGCTGTGGATTGTTTTTACAGGATTATTATTATGTAAATGTACAGTATAGATATAATCTGTAATAGTATTACTAATATGCCTGTATCTCTCTTCACTTTCACGAAGTGAATTCTCTATATGAATTCTGTTGGTAATTTCTTCCTCAAGTTTTTTAATAACAGTTTTAAGCTCATGAGTACGTTTAACTACAAGTTCTTCAAGCTGATCTTTATATTTAGAGACTTCAAAATTTTTATTCCATCCTTTAACCAGGGAATCTGTAAGGCAATAAATTTCTTCTTTATTAAATGGTTTTCTTATGTAATAAATATTTTGTTTGAGGCTTTCTTTCAGTGTTGCAAGAGATGTGGTAGCATAAGCAGTAACAATAATTATAATAACATTGCTGTCAATATTCCTTATTTCCCGGGCAGTTTCCAGACCATCCATGCCGGGCATATTCATATCGAGTATACAGAGAGGTATTCTGTTTCCACTGTTCCATTCGATTTTAAAGTGTTCCAGTAAAGCTCTGCCGTTCTCAAAGGTTTCCAGGATAAAATCTTTCTCTAAGACAGAAGTTTTCCTTGTCAATACACTCGTATATAATTTTAAAATAGTTGTATCATCATCTGCTATCAGGATTTTTCTGTAATACATATCTGATTGCCTCCGCCATTTCTTTTCTAACAAAGGGTTTTAAAATAATTTTTTTTATACCTGATAACATAACCTTCGGTTCATTCAAATATTCGCTGAAACCTGTGCAGAGGATTACAGGTATGTCGGGACGGATAGATGTAATGGTCCGTGCGAGTTCTATTCCTGTCATTTTAGGCATAGTTTGATCCGTAATTACAAGATCGAACTTATGCGGATCTTCTCTAAAAATTGCAAGAGCTTTCATGCTGTCTGTATGTGATATAACTTTATAACCAAGTTTTCCGAGCAGTTGTTCTGCCAGAGAAGCAAGACCTTCCTCATCATCAATAAACAGAATATTTCCTTCACCGCCAGAGGAAGGTCTTTCATCTGCTTTCTGCTCCTGTATCTCTGTTTTTATTCTCGGGAAATAAACATGAAAAACGGTACCTCTATCCTGTTCACTGTAAACCTTTATAAATCCTCCATGACTTTTAACTATGCCATGGACTACGGAAAGGCCCAGACCGGTTCCTTCATTCTGACTTTTAGTGGTAAAATAAGGTTCGAACATATGTTCCATAGTAATTCTGTCCATGCCGTAACCTGTATCTTTTACAGAAAGCTTTACATAAGAACCGGCTTTGCATTCCTGAACCAATAATTCGCCTTCTCTTATGTCTATATTTTCCAGACTTATTTCCAGAAGTCCGCCTCTGTCTTTCATTGCATGGGAAGCATTGGTACAGAGATTTACTATAACCTGATGTATCTGTGTAATATCTGCTATGACAATGCTGGAATTAGTATGAATATTCTGTTTTATTTCTACCGTAGACGGAATCGTTGCTCTCATAAGTTTAAGTGCCTCTTTTATTACAATAACTATATTTACAGGCTTTTTTTCTATCTGTCTGTTTTCTCTGCTGAAGATAAGAATCTGTTTTATCAGTTCTTTTGCACGGTTTACTGCTTTAAGAATCTGCTTCAAGTGGCTCCGTAACTGGCTATTTTCTTCCATACCGTCCATGACAAGTTCCGTATACCCGAGAATACCTCCCAGTATATTATTAAAATCATGGGCAATACCACCGGCAAGGGTACCTATGGCATTCATTTTTTCTGCATGATAAAGCTGTTTTTTCAGTTTTTCTCTTTCTTCCTCACCTTTCTTTCTGTCTGTAATATCCAGAATAAAACCTAATATACCTCCTGTGGAACCATCAGATTTTTTAAAAACAGTCTTGGTAAAAACCACATCATGTATCGAAGAATCTCCGTAAACAACTTCACCTTCATAGACCTGAACTCCGCCGTTTCGCAATAAAATTCTGTCCATTTCATTATACTTATCAGCCAGATCCGGAGCGAAAATATCATAAACCTGTTTACCTTTTATGTTTTCTATTTTCAGTCCCGTAAATTTCTCAAAAGCCAGATTGGAACCGAGATAAACTCCGTTTATATCTTTGTAAAAAACAGGAGCAGGGATTGTATCAATAAGTATCTGCAAAAAGCTGAGCTGTTCATTCAGCAATTTTTCATAAGCAATTAAATCTTTTGTTCTTTCTCTTACCTTTTCCTCGAGCAATTCATTTTCTTTCCTTAAAAGATCTTCAGAATACTTTATCCTGCTCATGGCCTTAACCTGTGCTACAAGCTCCATGTCATCAACAGGCTTACAAAGGAAAGCGTCAGCTCCAACTTCCAGGGCCCTTATCCTCATTTTACTATCGGATCTTATGGCTGTAAGAACTATGATGGGAATATATTTTGTTTCATGTGAAGATTTCAGTATGGAACAGGTTTCAAATCCATCCATGCCGGGCATTATAATATCAAGCAGTATAGTATCAGGATTTTCCTCCATGGCTTTTCTGATACCTTCTTCTCCTGATAGAGCGGTTACTATATCATATCCAGGCAGCAGATTTTTTATCATGGCAGAAATAGTAATAAGATTGTCTTTTTTATCATCAATAATAAGTATTTTGGCCACTACACTCCAACTCCTTTAAGATACGCAATTAAGAACCTGTTTTTGATTAACACAGATTTACCGGCAATCTTTACAGAGCCATTTCTTTATCTTATCGAGTAAGTCTTCCTGTTCTACAGGTTTGGAAATATAATCATTACATCCTGCGTCAATTATTGCTTTTCTGTCTCCCTTCATGACCATTGCAGTAATGGCTATGACAGGAATATTTTTCATATCTTTCCTCAACTCCTTAACTGCAGTAAAACCATCCATACCGGGTAATGCCATATCCATAAGTATAAGATCCGGCTTTTCTGAAAGTGCTTTTGAAAGACCTTCTTCTCCGCTTGAAGCTTCAATCAGATTATATTTATTCCCTAACATTGCTTTAATGGTAATCGTATTATCAGGATTATCTTCTACAAGCATTATACAGGGTTTATGAGAAGAAATTTTTTCAGGAATTATTTCTGCCTCTATAATTTTTTTTATTCCCTGTCCCTCTGCAAGCAATTTTACCTTTTCAAGTAATTCCTCTCTGTTTATATCACCTTTTCTTATTAAGTGCTGAATTCTATTACTTTTCAATTTCCTTAAATCCTCATGTGTTAAATCCTTTGCAGTTAAAATAAGTACAGGGATTGAAGCAGTATGAGATGTATTTCTCATTTCATCAAGTACTTTAAAACCGTCCATATCAGGCATCATTAAATCCAGAATAATTCCGTCCGGCATCCTGTGTTTTATATAATCAATAGCAGCTCTGCCTCCTGCTGCAACAGAAACATTGAAGCCTTCTTTTTCAAGAACAGTTTTTATTTCTATGACTGCTCCACTGTTGTCTTCTACAATCAAAATCTCTTTCCCGAATTTTTTACGGTACGAAATATCTGAAAGACACTTCTTTATTTCCTTCAATAAAGTCTTCGATTGCAGTTCATCTTTCATTATAACAGAGGAAGCATAAGTATGTAACATGGCTTTTTCTTCTTTTGTAAGATCCTTTGCAGTAACAACGATTACCGGCAGAAATCCCGTCCTTTCACCGGTCCTTATAGCTTCTAAAACCAGAAAACCATCCATTTCAGGCATCATTAAATCCAGTATGATTATATCCGGCAATGTCTGTTCTATGAGTTCAAGACATTGTTCGCCGCTTTCCGCCTGACAGGTTTTAATATATTCTTTTTCTATTATATCACTTATAAGTTTTCTATCTACAGGATTATCATCAACAACCATAACAGATACCGGATACTTTACAAGTCTGTAAATTTCCTTCATAAGAAGTTCTCTTGCAACAGGCTTTCTGATATAACCTGATGCTCCGAGAGCACAGGCAGCCTGATGCTGTTCTGAAACAGATACAATTATTACGGGAATATCCCATGTTTTTTCCGATTTTTTCAGATGTTCCAGCACTTCAAAACCATCCATTTCAGGCATGAGAAGATCCAGAATAATTGCGAAGGGATGAAATTTTTCTGCGGATTCTACAGCTTCTTTTCCGGAAAAAGCCGGAATTACAGAATAACCTTCTTCGGTAAGATAGGAAGAAATCTTTTTAACAACAGAAGGGTCATCGTCTACTACAAGAATTTTTTCACCGCTCCCGTGAGGTGTAATCTTTGAAATATCATATGCAATATTAGCTTTACTCTTTATTTCTTCTTCCCATTTAAGTGGAAGTAAGACTGTAAAGGTAGAACCTTTCCCGGGAGTACTTTCGACATAAATATTGCCTTTCAGTAATTTTACAGTTTTATATGCGATAGACAGTCCGAGGCCTGTTCCTTCATAGCGTCTTGCCATTGTACCGTCTGTCTGTCTGAATTCATCGAAAATATAAGGAAGATCATTCTGCCCTATCCCGATGCCCGTATCTGTAATATGAATATAAAATTCTTCATCTTTCTTTTCTCCTGAAATAACGACAGATCCTTTGTCGGTAAATTTGATGGCATTACCTATAATATTCTGGAGAATTTTATAAAGAGCCTGCTCATCACTTTCAATAAGGGGA
>CALARM010000767.1 GCA_937888925.1 uncultured Synergistia bacterium
TAATAGTTCCGTCTTTAATAACAAATATGATGTCACTCTCTATGATTGTCTGTAATCTATGGGCAATTATTATGGATGTTCTGCCTTTCAGAAGTTCTGTAACAGCATTCTGCAATTTTTTTTCTGTGAGAGGATCTACAGAGGATGTTGCCTCATCGAGTACAAGTATATCTCTGTCAAATACAAGGGCTCTTGCAAAACTCAGAAGCTGCCTTTCTCCCATAGACATGTTGCTGCCATGTTCTGATAATTCGCTATTTAATCCATCAGGAAATCTGTCTGTTAAATCTTTCGCATTAATTGTTTCAAGGGCTTTTATGACCCTTTCTTCACCTATAGAAGTCTCTTCCAGTCTGAGATTATCCAGAATAGAGCCGTGGAAAAGGATAATATCCTGAAGGACAAGACCAAGACGTTTTCGTAATACTTGCAGAGGGATTGTACTTATGTCAACACCATCAATAAATATCTGACCTTTCTGTGGTTCATAAAATCTGAACAGCAGATTTGTAAGGGTTGTTTTTCCCCCTCCCGTAGGTCCTACTATGGCAAGCCTCTGTCCCTCCGGTAAGAAGAAAGATATATCTTTTAAAATCCATTCTTCATTTTTATAGGCAAACCAGACATTTTTAAATTCTATCCCTTTTCTTTCTGAGAGAAATGGAGAAGTATCTAATTTTTCATATCCGGTAAGACGTATTTCCAGTAAATCATTGATACGTTTCGCTCCTCCGAAGGCTTTCTGTATAACATTCATCTGATCGCTCAGATGAAAAATAGGGCCGAAAAATCTGTAAATATACCCCAGAAAAGCTACAAGAGTCCCTACACTCAGTTCGTCAGGCCTTTCTATAACCCATTTGCCTCCAATACCAAGAATCAACGAAATGGCTACAGTGCTGATCAGAAATATTACATTACCGAAATAGGTACCCATTACATGGCCGGGATATTCTATATCCACTCTGGATTTATTTACTTTATCCATCTTCATAATTACATTTTCTTCCTGGTCGAAAACCTGTACCACTTTACATCCTTTCAAATATTCCTCAAGAAACCCGTATATTTCTGCTGTTTTTTTCCTCACCTCTATAAATATAGGTACAATTTTTCCATTGAAGTAAAAAACAGTCAGAATTATAAATGGAGCGAGAGATAGTAATATAAGTGTTAATTTTATACTTATAGAGAACATTATAACAATCATACCTGCCATCATAAGCAGATCGGAGATAATAATTACGATAGTATTTGTAAACATGGCTCTTAATGATTCTGTATCACTTTCTACTCTGGAAAGCAATTGTCCTACTGGATTACTGTCGAAGAAACGCTGATCCATTCCTGTAAGATGTGAAAAAATATCAATTCTTATCTGTTTGATAATTTTTTGTCCTGCTATCTCTATATTTACTCTCTGGAAATAGCTGACTACAAAGGAAATAACGAGAACGAGAAAATAAATCGCTACTATTCTGTAAAGTCCATAAATATCTTTTTTTACAAATTCTACATCTATGGCATGACGTATCAGAAGAGGGCCTGCCAGAGATAAAAGGGAAGAACAGAGAAGAAGTACTGTACAGAAAATCAATATCCATCTGTAAGGATATACTCTCGGGATGAGTTTCTTCAATACCTTCCAGTCTATTTTATTTTTTCTGTCATCATGTTCATCATAATGTTTCATGGCCTGAATTATCCTTTACGAAATTACCATCAACATTATAACTCTACTGAGATTAGCTGTCCACATCATTATATAGAATTATTTCATATACGATAAAACCTTAACTTATAAAGAAGGGAAACAATGATAGTTAAAGAAATTAAAATTATGAAAAAAATAGTTTTTTTTATAGTTTTTTTATCTGTCACATCAGTTATTTTTGCAGGTTATATGTCACCTGAATGTTATAATATAGTCTGGGGATATGTGTTAAATCAGGATGGGAAACCTGCTGCAGGCATAAAAGTCAGATTGATTCAGGCAAAAACGTCTGCTCTGTTAGAAACCTGTTCCGATGAATATGGATTATATTCATTTAATTTCTTTAAAAACTCTTCAGGATATGCTAAAATATCTATTAATGATGTAACAACTGTTTATATGGAAAAGTGGAAAGCAGTAAGGCAGGATTTTAAAGAAATAAAAAAAGACTTTTATTCTCCTACCAGAACCGGTTATGCTTCAAAGATTGTTTATATAACAAAGATAGATAATAAATATCATAAGTATATCTGTCAGTATCTGTCCAACGGGTCTGAAGCGGTACCTCTTGAATATATATTGACAAAAGGTTATAAACCATGTGATGTATGTCAACCGTGACAGAGATTTACAGGATTGAATTGTAAGATAAATACAGGGAGGTAATAATTTGTATAAACTGAATAATGAAGAATTTGATGCCATCCGTAAAGAAGCAATGGGCTTTGCAGGCATTGGACTTTACAGATATACCTTTGATGGCACTGTACTCTTTATGGACCGCGGTACATTGAAGATTCTTGACCTTGAAAATAAATTTTCTGATACGTCAGAAGTTGCAGGAAAAAATATTTCCGAACTTCTTAACTATATAGTACCCAAAGGTGCCTTCCGTGAAAAAGTTCGTAAACACGGACATGTGAAAGGCCTTGAATATCCTTTTCAGACACTCAGCGGTGTGAAAAAATGGGTCATCCATGACAGTTATATTGTTTATGATAAAAATTTGAAGGAAGATGTTATACAGGTAATTATTCACGATATAACCGATCTTAAGATTGCAGAGG
>CALARM010000768.1 GCA_937888925.1 uncultured Synergistia bacterium
TATTCTGTGGTATATGGGCATTACCCCTTGTATTTACGGGATATTACAATCAGGGCTATTCCATTTACTGTCAGATATGGACGGGAGAACCATACTGGTATATTACTTCCGGGAATTATTTTATGTCTCATCTACCGGAGGGAGTTTTACTGAAACTTCTCTTCTCTCTTCTTTTCGGACTTCTTCTTTCATGGATCTATCTTAAAACAAACAACATACTTGTAGTCTGTTTTTCTTACGGTGTATTTGAACAGATGACCCCTCTGGGATATTTAATGGTAAGAAATGTTAACCCCCTGATTGGAGGCCCTGAAGGACTGACAGGAATTGCAGTGTTAGCTGTAATAGTGGCGGCTCTGTACGGTTATGATTATTATAATCGTAAAAGGTAACAGGTGGTTTCGTGATGCGTAATGCGTGATACTATAATCGTGACGCATAGCGCGTAACGCGTGACGGGTAGATTTCACCCATCACTTTTCACTTTTCACTTTTCACTTTTTACTTTTCACTTTTTATGATATAATACAAGTAACTGAAAAAGAGAGGGGAGTTATTTATGATTAAAAGTATTCTTGTGCCTATGGGCACTTCGGACAGTTCTGTCGCCGCACTTAAAACATCAATTAATCTTTCCAATCTTTTTAAGGCAGAGTTGCGTTTGCTTTATATTGAAGATATGAGAAAGATAAATGTCACTATGATGAATTACATGTCTGCAGGAGTTGGTATTTCTTTTGATTCACCGTCTCTTGAACTGGAAAATAAAAGAGCTGAAGAAAACATTAAAAAAGAGATGGACTTTATTCAGACACTTTATAATGACTGTAAAAATACCATAGAATCTAAAAACTCTCTTACTGTTATAAAAGGTGATATTACAGAAGAGATACTGAAGGAAACTCATTCGGTAGATCTTCTCGTAATGGGAAAGAGCCTTGAAAAAGATAGTGAAGGAAAATTACAGGGTTATGTTTTTAATGTGATTCAGAGAACCAACAAACCCATCATATCTGTCAGTAAAGGTGACACACTGGGAAACAATTTTCTTATAGCCTATGACAGATCTACTGCAGCCAATAATGCCCTCAGAATTGCAGGGGAATTTATACCTTTGTTAAATCCCGAACTGACTGTTATTACAGTAAAAGAAGACAGGGAAGAGGCAAAATTACTCATTGAAGAAGCAAAGAAATATCTCCTCCCCTATAAAGAAGATATAAAAACTATATGGAAACATGGGAAAGAAGTGGAAAGTATTCTAGAAGTAGTTAAAGAAAAACAGATTTCCTGTCTGGTAATGGGTGGATACGGAGATAATAAAATCAGGGAATTCTTCCTGGGCAGAACTACGGAACAGGTGCTGAATATGCTTGATATACCGGTCATAGTGGCAAATGTGTAAGTGGGGAAGGGTGAAGGGTGAGTCGTAGGGGCGCCTGCCTGTGGTCGCCCGGTACCGGTGAAAATACGCATCACGCATCACGCATCACGCAACTAAAACTGGCCATGTAAATGTATGGCCGTCAATATTATATTTGACATAAAGTGACTTGCAAGGCATGCTTCAAGTCCTCTTTTTTTAAAGAGCCATCCCAGTAATAGGCCGTAGACGAATATCTGTATAAACCTCATCCATTCGGGATTTAACATGCCGGCATGGGCTATACTCCACAGAGCAGACGTTATTACTATAGAGTAAACCCATTTTAATCTTACATTTCTGAAGGTATAAAGTAAGAGAGCAGGCCAGAAAAAACGCCATGTTACTTCTTCAACCCACGGGGCACATGATGCAATATGGAAAAGTCCCACCTCTTTTGAAACATAGTAAGAAAGCATTAAATCCGAAATTTTTCTGCCCTGTTCCGATGTTACGGGATGAATAAAATATATCAGACTTTCTGTAAGTCCTATAAATATTATACAGGTTATAAGAATATCTATCCAGTACCATGCCGATTTCCAATCTCTTCTTAAGGGCCTTAAATCTAAATATGTATAGATTACATATCCTGCCGTTATAAAGATAAATAATTTTATTAAATCATAGGGAATAATGAATAACATTGATGTTAAATATCCTGAAAAATCAGGGCTTTTAAGGTTTTCTGTCAGACATGGCCAGTTGAATATAAAGGGTATAAATTTTATTACGGCAAAAAAAGTATTTATAAGGGCAACAATTAAAGCAGGACGCCGGAATTCCATGGCTTTCCTGTAAAAAGAAATAAAAATCATGGAGGCAATCATGAAAGATATACACTCGAAAATTATTGTTATAGTGCCGGCAATCTGTGAATAATCAGACAATTTATAT
>CALARM010000769.1 GCA_937888925.1 uncultured Synergistia bacterium
TACCGGAACATTTTGCAGTAATTGATTATAGAGTTCTGGAAGCTATTTATAAATTAAGAACTAAAGACTTCTTCCCCCAGGATGTAAAATCTTACATCTTAAAGAAATGGCAGAATATGAGATATGCAAATGGCCAGATTAAAAAGATCACTGCAAAGGATTATATTAATTATCTCAGGGTTATAAAAGGCTTTAAGAATAGAATAATAGAAGGAGCCTCTGCAAGGGCATTCCCCTTGAGTGACATAGATAGAGCATTATATGCCTATCATAAATATGGTAAATAGTGAGTAGTGAATAGTGAGCAGTGAATAGACCGGTTTCTTTCTTTTCCCTGCTCACTATTTACTTTTGAAAATTTATGGCTACAGGTAAGACTCATGAACATATAAATATTTTTCTTTTGATTTTACTGGTGCCTCTCTATCTTTCATGGGCGAAGGACTGGATTTTGACTGCTATATTCGGATTATTTTATTTTCTGGGTACTTTTTATTTCTCACCTGACCTGGATATGGCCAATACATTACCTTATAGAAGATGGGGATTCCTGAAATTTATATGGTACGTCTACAGTAAAATAATACCTCATCGTTCCTGGATTTCTCACAGTTTTTTTATAGGAACTCTCTTCAGGCTTCTCTGGTTTACAGCCTGTTTATTTATTTCTGGATTTTTTATAGTCTGGATATTACAGTTTACTTCTATAGGAAATTTTAGCCAGTCCTATATATCGGCATGGCTGGAGATAAAGAAATTCTGCCTTCAGAATAAAAATTATCTTATCCCTGCTTTTCTGGGGCTTTTTCTATCTTCTCTATTACATCAGATTGTAGATGTGATTTCGACTTTTTTAAAAAGAAGGTTTTGAGCAGTGACCAGTGACCAGTTATCAGTGACCAGTATTATAACTGACAAATGGTCACAGCTCAATGAAAAGGTGTTTATTTTATGTACGATAAATTATTAAAACTGAAAGACACAGAGAGCGTCAGACTTGAATATCAGTGTGAAGAATGCGGATACATGGTTCATAAACCTCTTATGGGTGACGACATCTCATTATATCTTGATAAGTGGAGTGATTATCTTACACTTAACTGTCCTTTCTGCGGAGGGAAAACTATGATCCTGTCCGATCTGTTCAGTGAAGAAGAATGGATGGCCATTCATAAATATGCAGAAGGATAGTGGCTAAATTTTAACAATAATGTTACAAATTTCTATTGAACTCTTCAATGATGAATGTTATATTTTATTATAGATAAGTATTTGCATAGAAAAGAGGGAAATATTATGGATATAAAAACTGCCGGTGTAAATTATAATTTTACATATCAACCACAGACAATCAAATCCAAAACTCAGGATAATAAATTCTTTACCATACAGGAAAAAGTATCTCTCGGAGGAGGCCATTTACCTGTAGGATCTTTCCTTACAAGTATGCCTCTTTTGAAGGATTCTGGAGGCAGAACTATTATACCTGATACTACTCAGAATATAGAAAAAAAAGATACTTCTGAAAATAAACCGAAAATAAGCGGGAATATTACCACTCTCTCTATGTTCGAAGGTGAAGGGGTAGTAGCAAGAACTACTAATTATAGTACCGGTATAAATGATCAGTATTTACTCAATGATGGTTTTGACACGTCCAGAGATATTACCAGTGTTACTTCTCATGAAGGTAAACCTTCTGAACCATACAGTTTTACTGTGAAATTTAATGATTTACAGCCAGGTGCAGAAGTCGGCAATCTTGATTTATATTTACTTTTGAGTTTAGGACAGGGTGGAAAGATAAATTTGCCAGATGATATACCGGGAATGACAGAACAGCCATGGAATATATCTTTAGGAGCTTATGATACTAATAATTTTAATGTTTATGATGAAAATGGTATTCTTGATAAATCAGTTCTTAAAAATTTGAAATTTGACAGTTTAAGGGATACTGTTTCCTTTAGTATTGATAAATCTGTAATGAGGAAAAAAGGCTGGAAAGACGGAGAACATATAACATTTCAAACCTTTACTGCAAAGGATTTTGTTAAAAAGGTAGTAGATTCTTTAGATGACCCTGTCAGAAAACCGTGGAATAATAACGGTAATTTAAGTAATTTTATTAGCAGCGATCTTAATTATATGTCATCTCCATCACCATCACAGTCACCTTCTGCTTCTATTACGGGGGCAGCCGGTTCTGCGGCAGATGAAGAAATTGATGACAGAAGTGCTTCCGGATGGGCTACTTTCAATGATCCTATTTACTTTGCTATTACAGATAGATTTTATGATGGTGATGTTTCCAATAATTT
>CALARM010000770.1 GCA_937888925.1 uncultured Synergistia bacterium
TATCACCTGATATGTCCGTAACAGGTATGGAACTGCTTTCTCCTCCTCCTTCAAACAGGGCTTCTGCCGCTGACCTGGCTTTATCAGCTTCTTCTTTGCCATGAACCAGTTCTGTTATTGCATAAGCCAGTTCTTTTTTAGCTATATTGATATCTTTCCCTGTGAGATTGGATAATTCTTCAATCCTTTCCATAGAGAAGAATGTAAGTGTTTTTAAGAGTCTTCCTACTTCTACATCTTCCACGTTTCGCCAGTACTGATAAAATTCGTAAGGAGTGGTTTTATCGGGAGAAAGCCATACAGAGCCTTTTTCGGTTTTACCCATTTTCTTTCCGTCTGAAGTAAGGAGAAGCGGTATTGTTAATCCGTATACTTCTTTTCTCTCCAGTCTCCTCACAAGGTCTGCACCTGCCAGTATGTTTGACCACTGGTCATCTCCTCCCATCTGGAGGGTACAATCATATTTCCTGTTTAACATAAGAAAATCATAGGATTGTAATAACATATAGTTAAATTCTATGAAGGTAAGACCCTGTTCCATACGGCTTTTATAACATTCAGCAGCAAGCATTCTGTTTACTGTAAAATGTGTTCCTATCTCTCTGAGGAAATCAATATAGTTCATATCTCTTATCCAGTCTGAATTGTCCACCATTATTCCGTCTGAAGGATCGTCAAGATTTACAAATCTCTCTATCTGTTTTCTGATAGCTTCTTTGTTGCTGTTAATTATTTCTTCTGTCATCATCTGGCGCAATTCAGTTTTGCCGGAAGGATCGCCGATCATGGCAGTTCCTCCTCCTACAAGGGCTATGATACGATGACCGTACTGTTGAAATCTCTTTAAACCGAGTAATGCTATGAGATGTCCCACGTGAAGGCTGTCTGCAGTGGGATCGAATCCTACATAGACTGTAACCTTTTTTTCTTTAAGCATTTGTTCTATAGGCCCTTCATGGGTTATCTGGGCTATTAAATTTCTTTTATTCAATTCTTCAAATATACTCATAATTTCCCCCTTCAGTAACTTATGATGCGTAATGTGCAATATGATTAATCCTGAAATTATATCAAAGAGTTACAGTAAGGTCAAATGAAATTCTTTGTGAAATTTATTTTATACATTGATTGGTTGTATAAAAAGTTATATAATTATATATAAAAAATTTTCTCTCAATTTAAAATTTTAATGGATAAAACAGAAACAATCAATAAACTTATAAATACATGGCGTAATGAAGCCAGAAAAGAGATAGAAGAAGCTCTTAAAAACCTCTCCTTATATCTTTCTAAAAACAGGTTACCTTCTGAAAAATTTCACTCAGTCCTTGCAGAACCACTTGAAAACTTTATCTCCAGAGTGGATACGGAAACAGATATGGCCCGTATAGCGACGTTCCCGGCAAAAGCAAAACGCCTTGTAAGAGAAATGGAAGAAACCATTAAACTTGAAAAGGAAAAAATCATGAATTATCCAGTTTCCTTTATTCGTATGCCCGATATAGCAGGTATAAACCCGATTCAATCTTTATCGGAATGGGAAATAGTAATGAAATCTCTCGATGAAACTGTAAAAAAACATCTTGGAAAAGGAAGAAAAGTAGAATTTTTATAATATGTCTGTAAACTGTGTAAGAAACCTTCCCGAACTTATCCCCAGAGAACTGTTGTTCAGTGCTCCTGTAAAGTGTATGCCGAAGATATCGCCTGACGGAAAGAAACTTGTTTATCTGTCAATGGAAAATAATATAATGAATCTATTGATAAAAACTACAGGCATAAAGGCAGATATGAGTTCTGAGTGAAACAATGGATATTTCAGAAAAATATAAATTTATTTTTTTCTGTGAAACTTTTTACAAATTTCTCTGATTATATTATCAGAAGATATTTTATTTTCATAAAATTATTCATATTACAGGAAGTGATAAAAATGTTAGGAAATTTTAATGCAGGTTTTCCCGGTAATCAGTTTCAGGGTTTCATGATAAGCGGTAATAATAATCCTGCTTTTATGGACGGTGTCCCATGTCTTACTCCTCCGCCTGTGACCTGTGCCCAGATGCTATCAATACAATCGGCCCATTTAAGAGCAATGTCCGGCTTTTTTAATGGCAATGATGCAGTATTTTCACCGATTAATAATACGGTGCATTTCGCCGGTTCTCAGCAGGGTATGAATGAAATACCGGTTGGAACTCTTCCGAACCATGTTGCCGATTATGCGCCCGGACAAAATTACTCCGGTTCTGTTCCGTCATATGATGTTCCTGCCGGAACTCTTCCGAACCATGTTGCCGATTATG
>CALARM010000771.1 GCA_937888925.1 uncultured Synergistia bacterium
TCTTTTTCAACTTTATTCTGTGTCGCTATTCCTGCATGGTCTGTGCCGGGAATCCACAGGGTATTATAGCCCTGCATACGGCGAAAACGTATTATCATATCCTGTATTGTATTATCAAGAGCATGTCCCATATGTAACGACCCTGTAACATTGGGAGGAGGAATAAGAATGGTAAAAGGTTTTTTATCCTTATCTACCGTTACTTTAAAATAATCTTTTTCCATCCAGTTATTATAAAGTTTTTTTTCTATTTCCTGTGGTTCATATACTGATTTTAGTTGCATATAAATGTACGTCCTTTTTATTTTTATTTTTTATGATGTGTGGTGGGCATAAAGCCAATCACAAATCACCCTCTTACATTCTGAAGAATGAATTTTTCCTCATCATCTTTTCAAAAGCCATAAAAATATCCATACCTACCTGGGCGGGTGCAAATTTGGCCATTTTTTCAAGTGCTACCTCTGGAGAAAATCCTTTACGATATGGCTTATCAGTAGTCATCGCGTCATAGGTATCAGATACTGCCACTATTCTTGCTCCAAGAGGAATTTTTTCTCCTTTAAGACCACCGGGATAACCGGTACCATCAAATTTTTCATGATGATATTTTACTATCTCTGTAAGATCACTCAGGATATCTACCTTCTGTATTATCTTTGCACCTTCAGTAACATGAGATTTAATTATGGCAAATTCATCGTCTGTAAGTCCTTCCGGCTTAAATAATATTCTGTCCGGTATACCTATTTTACCTATATCATGGAGCAAAGCTCCTCTTCTGATAAGCTCTATATGGTCATCATTGAGGCCGAGATCTCCTGCAAGTGCCACAGCATATCTGCATACCCTTTTAGAATGTTCTCTCGTATAATTATCCTTTGCATCCAGAGCTTCTGCAAGGGTAGTAATTGTATCTTCAACACTGTTTTCAAGCTTTGTATATGCATCTGCCAGTTCTTCATTTTTATTTCCAATTTCTATGAACAGTTCTGCTGTTGCGATAGCAGATGCCGCTATACCTGCAAGTATTGAAAGGGTTCTCAGGTCATCATCACTGAATCTGTCTCCTGTAAGTTTATTGCATACTATAATGACACCTTTGTTTTCTCCCTTGTTATTCATTGGTACACAGAGGATATTCTGAACCCTTTCCGGACATCTGGCAAAATAAGAGAAACGGGGATCATTATCACTTTTTGCCAGTGATACAGGTTCGCCTTTTAAAGCAACTGCTCCCAGTATACCCTCTCCGTATCTGGAAGTGAATATCTGTTCCGATACAGGTGAAAGGTTATATCTTTCATAAACCCTTAATTCTCCGGATGTTGTTTTCAAAAGTGTAGCACCAACCCTTGCTTCGCATTCTTCGGCAGCTTTTACCATAATAAGAGGAAGCAATTTCTTTATGTCTACTTCTGATACTATTTCCTGGATAATTTCATGTATGCCATGAAATTCTCTCTGTTTCCTTCTGAAATTTTCTTCCATATTTATATATTTCTGTAATTCTTTGCTCTGAGCCTGATATTTTCTTGTGATATCCTCCAGTCTTTTCGGAGTTTCATCTACAACTATATGAGTGGATGACATAGGGGATAACATTTTAGATATTGTTCCCACCAGAAATCCGCTTAAACCGAGTAAGGCTGTGAAAGGAATTATTGACTTAAAGGGATCTTTTATAGCATCAGCACCGTAAAAACCGGGGAAGTTTGAACAGAAAAATATTATAACAGCACTGAATGCCGCAGCTCCCAGGGAGTAAGAAAAACCAAATTGTGTTGCTATATGGACTACAGGGAGAATATATATAAAAATAAATGGACTATCTATACCACCTGTCCAGAATATAAACACAGTGGCCAGCAAAAAATCTACAGAAGCAAAAATAATACTGAAAACAGGGTTATATGGTAAACTTTTTGTCAGTACTATAGCAGTAATAATATACAGGAGAGCCAGTATTCCTGCATTAAATATGTTTTTGTAATTATAAAAAGGTGCATATTCACTTTTTATGCCATTTTCATCGGCAAGATATTTTATGAGTTTATCTTTGTTAATAATTTTTTCATTGTTTACAGTCTTTACCCCGCCGGCACTTTCCAGCTTTTTTACATAGGAATCAATTTTTTTTGTGATGGCAGGAGAAGTAGAAAAATAATCATTAAGCTGCTTCAGATTTATTTCCGAAGAACGACCTCCCGGAATCTGGGTAAAATAAAATATTATGGCCACCAGAAAAGCTATTGCCCTTACTATATTTGTTGTCATCTCAAAATCTATTTTATTTCTCATAAAATCATACTTCCTCCGCAATATTTTACTGAGTTAAACATAATACATATATGCTCTCGTGACGCGTAACGCGTGACGGAAGTAAAACGTTTATCACATGCTTATACTCAGGTCAGTAATAAAATAATGTAACCCGGTGAAAAACTACCCGGTAATGGAACTTTTATAACCTTTTATATAATTACCGATTATAACATAGAGGACCTGTTAAAAACAACCCCTGGAATCTAAAAACAGAA
>CALARM010000772.1 GCA_937888925.1 uncultured Synergistia bacterium
TTTCTATTTTAAAAGATATTTACTCAGAGGGGCTTATGGGCTTTTATGAAACAGGACATAAAATGGAACAGGAGCCTATGGCCAACAGTATAATTCTATATGAAAAACTTTCTGAAATATCACCCGGTTTCGCCATGGCCTTATTATGCCATGCCCAGATAGGACTTTATATTCTCTACAGATGGGGCAATATCTGGCAAAAGCAGGAATTTATGGTTCCAGGTATTTACGGGCAAAAACTTCTATGTTTTGCAAATACTGAACAGGATGCAGGCAGTGATGTTTCTGCCATTAAAATGCAGGCAAAAAGAGTAAAAGGAGGATTTATTCTTTCGGGAGAAAAAATGTATATAACAAACGGAGTCAATGCAAATATAATTATTGTATCTGCAGTGACAGATCGTGAATCCCTTGAAAAAAAGCACAGGCTCTCTCTCTTTATCCTGGATGAAAGAAATACCGAAATAAAAAGAACTCTTCTAAAAAAATCGATATGGGCGCCGTCAAATCTGGCAAAACTGACTTTTCACGATTGTTTTGTTCCTGAAGAAAATATTATTGGAAACCTGAACAACGGGTTTCAAATAATGATGAAAGCCTTTAATTCTGCACGAATAGCAATGTCGGCACTGAACCTTGGTACCGCTCTCGGAGCTTATAAACTTGCCTTAAGTCATGCCTGTGAAAGAAAGGTTTTCGGCTCCCCTGTATTCGAACATCAGGCAAAATCCTTTGAATTTGCCGAACATCTTACGAAACTGGAAGCAGCCAGATTATTGATAAAAAAAGCAGCATGGATGAGAGATACGGGACAGAAATATATACTCAATTCTTCCATAGCCAAATACTTTACAATTGAAACTGCAAAATCCATAACAGGATGGTCTGCAGAAATACTCGGTGCCAGATCGGTTCTTCTGGATCACCCTGTAAATAAATATACTGTAGATACGATGGGTTCTGTTCTCGGCCTCGGTACAGGGGATATTCAGAAATTAATCATAGCAAGATTTATGCATATGTGGGATAACTGGGAGTAAATTACAGTGAGCAGTGATCAGTTATCAGACTATGACAGATAGTACGTTATTATATGGTAATATAAGTTCTCACTGGTCACTGGTCACTGGTTACTGCTCACTGAAAAGGGGTGAATATGAATCATGGGCATTACAGATAAACTGGAAAAAATGATGGAAAATATAATGGATAAAATCGGAGGAGTCTTTTCAGGAGGGAAAATACATCCTGTTGAAATAGCCAGGAAAGCTGTACAGGAACTGAAGAGAAACCAGAAGGTAAGTGTCTCTCAGACCTATGTTCCGAATATATATGAGATAATCCTTAACCCTGACGATCAGAAAGAACTTCTCATATATGAAGAGGCAATAATACCGGAAATAAAAGAGTATATTATGGATTATATACAAAAAGAAGATCTATCTATTATGGGAGAACTTGTTATAGATTTGCAATCAGATGAAACTATGGAGCAGGGAAAATTCGAGGTAAAAAGTCAGGTAAAGAAAGGAAAATTACCGGAACCGGAACTGGAAAAAACTGCCGTAAGAAAAATGCCTGTTCTTTCATCACTATGGGTAGAGGTAAAGGAAGGGCCCGAAAAAGGTAAAACTTTTCCTCTTACAGAAGGTACAAATATAATAGGACGAAAAGATGAACATCAAATAAAAATTTCCGGCTCAGATATTTCAAGAACCCATGGCGCCATACACATAGAAGGATCAACTTTAGTGATTGAAGACCTGGGAAGCACAAACGGAACTTATGTAAACGGAAAAATTATAAAAGAAAAAACCTCCCTGAAAAAGGGGGATTTTATATCCCTGGGGGATACAGTAATGGAAATTAAATCGTAATACGTAATGCGTGATGCGTAATGCGTATCAGAACAGGACTGAATATGAATCTATTTTTGCTTGAGCTTTTAAGATATGTATTTCTTATTTTAATATATATATTTCTTTACAGGGTAACTGTAACAATAATGAAGGATATCTCCTCGGCAGAATATAATAAATCTGCAGGATGGCTCACTGTTATAAAAAGTAACTACAAATGTCTTTCTGAAGGAGAAAAAATACATGTTACCACTCCTTTTCAGATAGGGAAAAAAAACAACAATGATCTCATTATAAACAATGAATATATATCACATAACCATGTAATTATTTATTCCCGCAATAAAGAGTTATGGATAGAAGATCTTGGAAGTACAAACGGAACATCATTAAATGAAAATCCTCTTAAAACACCGATGGTTTTAAAAAATAATGACAGAATAGATATAGGCGGTTCAGTAGTTTTTGAATTTTTGAATGGATAATTTATCTGGAGCAGTATCAGGGGCCTCATAAACAAAAATGTTTAAATATTTGAAAATAAGACAGACAGAAAAATTTCTGATATTTCTGGCAATCATAACGATTGCCTTCGGATTTTATCTTTTATTTAAAGCCATTCCTCCAAAATCGGAAATTTTCATATGGTATCCTTTAACTGTAGCTCTCATGTTCTTTATTACTCATATTATCCTCTGTTTTTTACGACCGGATGTAGATGAAATAATTCTGCCCCTTGTTACCTTCATGTCAGGTCTGGGATTACTGGTCATATACCGTATTGAACCGTCTCTTGCATTAAAACAGCTAATCTGGATGACAGTAAGTATTATCTCTATGTGGGTAACAATTATAATTATAAGAAAATATAATTTCCTTGAAAAATATACCTATCTGTGGGCATTAACCGGTATATTTCTTCTCATTATAACAATCATCGTTGGAACAGAAGTAAACGGAGCAAAACTCTGGATTAAATTCGGCTCAATTAATTTTCAGCCTGTAGAGATTGTAAAATTTATGCTTGTTCTCTTCCTTGCAAATTATTTGAGTGCCCATCAAAAATTACTTGTAGCAAGAAGTAATATACCCGGCTGGTGGAGAATAAACATACGTTATTTCATTCCTCTCATAATAATCTGGACTCTGTCCCTTCTCATACTCATATTTCAGAGGGATCTCGGCATGGCTCTTCTGTTATTCGGCATATTTATAACTATGTTCTATACGGCTACAGGAAGAGGTGATTACTGTCTTGCCGGGATTATTATGTTTTTTTTAGGAGCATATGGATGTTACTGTAAATTTACTCATTTTCAAATAAGAGTATCTTCATGGCTAAATCCCTGGATTGACATGGAAAACAGAGGTTACCAGATAACACAGGGGCTTATGGCAGTGAGCTCAGGAGGTATGTGGGGTAAAGGTCTCGGTCTCGGAGAGCCGACATGGATTCCTGCAGTAGAAACAGATTTTATATTTTCAGCCATAGGAGAAGAACTTGGTCTACTCGGAAGTACGGCAGTATTGATATGTTATATGCTCCTTATCGGCAGGGCCATCACGATGGCAATGAAGTCAAAAAATATGTTCCGTAAAATTCTTATAACAGGTATAACCGCTGTTTTTACAGTACAAACCTGGGTCATAGTGGGAGGAGTAATTAAACTCATCCCTATGACAGGCATAACCCTTCCTTTTATAAGTTACGGAGGAAGTTCGTTACTGTCAAATTTTATTGCTCTCGGTATATTACTCGGTCTGAGAGAAACGTCAAAATATGATTATACATAATTTATATGAGAAGAGTGAAGAGTGAAGGGTGAAGGGTGAAGGGTGAAGTTAGGAACTATGCTCATGATTATAGTGAATAAGGTGAACCTCGCGTCACGCGTTACGCGTCAAGCGTCACATAAACGATTATGAATGTTAACAAAAACCTGATAATATTATCCAGAATTTTTATAATTCTCTTTCTATCGCTCATTATAATGAATTCTTACTGGGCTATATGGAGAGAAAAAGATCTCACGTCTATGACACAGAATCCCAGAAACAGAGAAAATTTAAATTTAAGAGGAAAGATTCTGTCAGGAGACGGCACAGTAATGGCAAAAAGTGAGAAGAAAAAAAGAGTTTATCCAGATGGAGAACTTACATCTCATATTACGGGCTATCTTGACCCGATGCTGGGGAAAACAGGGATTGAAGACTCATGTGACGATATATTGCGAAGCCATGCCTTCCCCTTTTCTATAGAAGGTTTTAAAGAAAGATGGAATGAAGGACATCCGAAAGGATATAACATATATCTTACCATAGATAGTAATCTCACCAGAGTAGCTTATGATTCACTCGGCAGTAACAGAGGTGCCGTAGTGGCAATAAAACCACAGACAGGCGAAATACTTGTTATGGTCTCAAAGCCCGGCTTTGATAATAATAATCTGGAGAAAAACTGGAAGGTTTATCAAAAAGATTCCACCTATCCCCTTCTGGACAGAACAGTCCAGGGAAGTTATGCTCCCGGGTCAATCTTTAAAGTTCTCGTACTCTGTGCAGCACTTCAGGAAGGAGTGGTAAAAGAAAGTGATACATTTGAGTGTCCCGGCTATACAGACATAGACGGACATAGATTTTACTGCAGTCACACCCACGGACACCAGACTCTGAGCCAGGCTCTTGCCAATTCGTGTAATGTAGCTTTTTCCTCTATAGGATTAAAACTGGGAAAAGAAAATCTGCTTAAATATTTTGACGATTTTTTTGGCCATGATTACAATATAAAACTTCCTGTATTGCATTCCACACTCACTGAAAAAAATCTCTTCAGTAACACTCTTATTGCACAGACATCTTTCGGACAGGGTGAACTCGCCATTACCCCCTTTGAAGCATGTCTTATCGCTTCCGCTGTTGCCAATAAGGGAAAAATCATGTATCCTGTAATTATAAAAGAAATAAGAGATTCAAAAAACAGATTAATAGAAAAAAAATCAGGTTATGTCATGGCAGATTGCATATCTTCAGATACTTCAGGCATTGTGACATCAATGATGGAAGCTGTTGTAAATGAGGGAACAGGATACAGAGCATTTATAGAAGGTATGAGAGTGGCAGGTAAAACAGGCACTGCAGAACATCCGGGAGGAGCCAATAATGCATGGTTTATAGGCTTTGCACCGGCAGACAATCCGGAGATTGCAGTGGCTGTTATTGTAGAAGAAGGAGGCACAGGAGGAGAAACTGCTGCACCTGTTGCAGGAGATGTAATGAAATTTTATCTGAAAGATGAGAATTGAGATGTTAAAAAAATTTCGTAATCTTCCGTTATCTTCCAAACTTATTCTTACATATTCCACTGTATTTCTTACCACACTTATTCTGGCGAGTTTTTTTATATATTCCATGATCGAAAAATCACTGGAAGAAAATATAGAAAATGAGTTAAGAAATACAACAGGTATGATCATGAATATGGTAAAAACTGCCGCAACTGTTTCAATAAAAACTCACCTTCGCTCAGTAGCTGAATGTAACAAAGTAAGTGTAGAGCACTTTTATAATCAATATAAGGTGGGATTAATTTCGGAAGATGAAGCAAAAAAACAGGCCAGAACAATCCTTCTTGCTCAGACTATCGGTGAAACAGGGTACATATATTGTATAAACAGTAAAGGAATACTTGTAATACACCCCAAAAAACCCCTTGTAGGTGTTAATATATCAAATTATGATTTCGCCAGAAAACAGATGGAAAAAAAAGAAGGTTATATTGAATATGACTGGAGCAACCCCGGAGAGAAAAAAGCAAGACCAAAAGCACTTTATATGACTTATTTTAAACCATGGGACTGGATTATCTCTGTATCCTCTTATAGAGAAGAGTTCAGTAACCTCATAAATGTAGAACTTTTCGAGGAAAATATTAAATCCATTCGTCTGGGAAAAACAGGTTATGCTTATGTAATAGATAGCAGTGGAAATTTAATTATTCATCCCAAACTACAGGGCACCAATATATTTAATCAGGAAGATACACAGGGACATAAATTCATTCAGGAACTCTGCAATAAAAAAAATGGACACATTATTTACCCCTGGAAAAATCCCGGCGAAGAAACACCAAGAGAAAAACTGGTAGTGTTTGATTATATTCCTGAATTGGACTGGATAGTAGCTTCTTCAAGTTATTTCGAAGAATTTTACTCTCCTCTCATATACGTACGAAACGTCATTATAGTAACAGTTTTATTAACACTTCTTGTAATGTTTATTTTAACTATGAAGATAAGCTCTTCTATAGTGTTGCCTCTCCAGCTTCTTATGAAAAAATTTAAAATTGCCGCAAAGGGAAATATGAACGTTCGCATGGAGAAAAATTCGAATGATGAAATAGGACAGTTATCCGATTATTTTAATAATTTTATGGAGAAACTGGAGGTAGCAAACAGGTTAAAAGTGGAAAAAGAGGCGGCGGAAGCTGCCAACAGAGCAAAGAGTGAATTTCTTGCCAATATGAGCCATGAAATAAGGACACCTATGAATGGAGTAATAGGTATGACCACTATTCTTATGGATACTGAACTTACGCCGGAACAGAGAGAATATGTGGATACAATCAGTAAATGTGCGGATAATCTTTTGGGAGTGATTAATGACATACTGGATTTTTCAAAGATTGAGGCAGGGAAACTGGAATTGGAAATAGTTGATTTTGATCTGAGAGAAACTATTGAAGATATGATGGACATACTGGCCATAAAAGCTCATGATAAAGAGCTTGAACTGAGTTACCATATCAGTTATAAATTGCATTCTCTTTTTCGTGGTGATCCAGGCAGACTCCGCCAGATTTTAATTAATCTCATAAATAATGCAATTAAATTTACTAAAAAAGGAGAAGTAAACCTCAGAGTTACTCTGAAAGAAGACACAGAAAAATATTCTGTAATTTACTTTGAAGTTACCGATACAGGTATTGGAATTCCTGAAACCCGTATGGAAAAACTCTTTAAAACCTTTTCACAGGTAGATACTTCGACAACAAGAGAATATGGAGGAACAGGACTGGGTCTGGTTATATCAAAACAGCTTACAGAAATGATGGGCGGTGAAATCGGAGTAAGGAGTAACGAAGGGAAGGGAAGCATTTTCTGGTTTACTGCCAGATTTGAAAAACAGCATGAAACTGAAAAAGCAATATATATACTTCCTGAAGATATAAAGGACAAACGCCTATTAATAGTAGATGATAATAAAATAAACAGAACCGTATTGAAAGAATATATAAAATCCTGGGGAGGAACGTCAGAAGAAGCTTCAGGAGGTGCGGAAGCCCTCGGAAAATTATATCAGGCTTCTGCAGAAAAAAAGCCTTTTGAAATTGCCATCCTGGATATGGCAATGCCTGAAATGGACGGAGAAACCCTTGGTAAACAGATTAAACAGGCTCCCTGTCTGGGTAATATTATTCTGATTATGCTCACCTCTGTAGGAAAATACGGAGATAAAGAACATATAAAAAAAATAGGGTTTGATTCCTATCTGTCTAAACCAGTCAAACGAGCACAACTCTATAATTGCCTTTTATCAACAGTGGGACAGAAAACAGGAGAGAAAAGCGTAAAAAAAGACATTGAACAGAATATAGCTATTAAAGATAGTAAACTTAAAGCAAGGATCCTTGTGGTAGAAGATAATCAAATAAATCAGAAAGTGGCTCTTCATTTTCTAAATAAATTCGGTCTCAGAGGAGATGCAACAGCAAACGGCCAGGAGGCTTTAACAGCCCTCAGGACTATCCCTTATGATCTTGTATTAATGGATGTTCAAATGCCTGTTATGGATGGTTTGAAGGCTACCAGAATAATAAGAGATCCAGAGTCTGATGTCAAAAACCATCGTATCCCCATTATAGGTATGACTGCCCATGCTATGAAAGGGGACAGAGAAAAATGTCTTGAAGCAGGTATGAATGGTTATGTACCCAAACCTGTAGATCCGGAACAACTGCTTATTGCAATAAAAAACCATCTTCCATTAGAAGTAATAGAAACAACAGAGGAAGTAATATCTGAAAAATCCATAACAGAAAATAAAGAAATACTTGATATGAATAAATTTTTGTCACGGATTGGCGATGAAGAACTGTGTAAAGAACTTATAAATGATGCTTTAGAGTCTGTTCCGCAGCAAATAGAAGAATTAAAAAATCTATTAAAAGAAAATAATATTGAACAGATATTATTTACAGCACATAAAGTTAAAGGGATATGCAGTAATATAAATGCTCATCTCCTGAGCCAGGCAGGCTATGAAATTGAAAAAGCCGGAAAAGAAGGGGATATAGATAAAATAAGCTCTTATATCAGTCGACTGGAAGAAGAATTTAAGAGATTTGTCGAACAAATCAAATTAATAAAGTAATATCTATATGTTCGGATTTAAAATATCCATATTATCTTCTTTTATACCCATAGCATAAATTTTATTTTTACACAGTTTTTTCAGGACATTCTCTGGAATATGAAAAGAAGCAAATACAGGGATTAGTTCTTTCCCTTTATATTCAGGAAAATATTCAAAGAATTCTCCGCTTTTAATTTTTCTTTAGTTTTTTGCATAATAAAAAATATGCTATACTTTTATTTTGTTCCAGTCTATCTGCATCTGCCTTGTCATATCGGCAATTTCTTCGTATGATTTTGAAGGAAATTGCCTTTTTAATATATCCATAATTTCTCTGATGAAATGCAGTTCAGCCATCATTATATCATCTTCGAATTCATATAAGACTTTCTTCCATAACTTATCTAATGTTTCAGTTTCAATCATTTCTCTCACCTCCGATGAAATCCTGTGGATTAATAATAAAGACTGCTGGTAAGCTATGATTTAAATTAACTATGTCAACTATATTCATAGTTTTTTCCCTGGCCATATGTCTCATATTCCAGGTTAATAAATAGTCCGCTCCGTAAACTGAAGCTATAGCAATATGCAGCGCATCATTTCTTGGAACAGTTAAATAGGTCAGATATTCATCGCAAATTTTTTCAATTTTTTCAGTTACAGGTAAAATAGTAAAGTCAGATACGGACATATACAGTTTTTCTCTCAGTTCATCTTCCACTGTAGCTCTTATTTCTGCCAGAACAATTTCAGATATAAATGTATTGCAGGAAGGCAGATAATTATCAAATAAATCTCCTGTGAAATCCTGCTTTAATTGGGTTCCATGAAATAATGCACTTGGTACGGAAGTATCTAAATATATTCTTAATTTATAATCCATTATTGCACCTCTAAATTATATTATATCAGAGGTTAATAATTAATTCTATCAGTTCGATTAAAATTACTATTTTTACTAAACTAAAACAATATTACCTCCTATTGATAAAACAGGAAGGTGTAAAAGTCTCTGTTCAATTTCATAAAGTTCATATTTTTCAGATATTACTGGCAAATATTCTTTCTCTTTTGCAGCCACTACTAAAATAGCATTGTCTACATAAACTTTTTCTGTATATATTCCGGTAAAATTCACATCATGAAATAATGCTATTGTATCTTCTTCATTAAGAAAATGATAATCCTGTTTTCTGGCTCTATTAAATATAAACAGGTTTATAAGGAGCATAAGAACATAAGCAGGTAAATTTATAACACTATTAATGACATCAGAAATACTATTAATCTTCTTTAGATGAGCGACAGTCATAGATTTTACTATATCAGTATTACACATATTAACCACTACTATATAGCCATCCTCTTTTAACTTGACATTGTCACATTAATTTTTTTATTAAAAACTAAAGTTTTTAATAAA
>CALARM010000773.1 GCA_937888925.1 uncultured Synergistia bacterium
ACTCCTCATAGAAGAGATGATACCTTCTGTAAAAGATCTGGCAGAATTCTGTGATGTTTTCTGTGAAGAAGGAGCCTTCAGTGTAGAGGAAGCCAGGAAAATACTTCTTGCAGGGAAAGCCTGTGGATTGCTTCCCAGGATCCATGCAGAGCAACTGTCCTGTATCGGAGGAGCGGAACTGGCAGGAGAGATAAAAGCTCTTTCTGCAGATCACCTGGAATATATTTCCAGAGAAGGAATAGCTTCTATGGCTGCAAACGGGGTAGTGGCAGTTCTGTTACCCGGTGCTACCTTTTTTATGAACCTTGATAGATATGCTCCTGCAAGAACCATAATAGAAGAAGGAGTTCCTGTTGCTCTTGCAACGGATTATAATGCAGGATCGTGCTGGACCTATTCCATGCAGATGATCATGTCTCTTGCCTGTATAAAGATGAAAATGACACCGGAAGAAGCTATAGTTGCTTCTACTGTTAATGGTGCCTGTGCTCTTAAAAGAGAGGAGTTCGTCGGAACTCTTGAAACAGGAAAATATGGAGATGTAATTATCTGTGATGTCCCTGATTATTCTCTCCTTCCTTTTTATTTCGGTGCCAATCATGTAGTAACAGTTATAAAGAAGGGAAAGGTAGTTTTTGAGTGACCTGCAATAAGTTTGTTCCTCCCGTCACGCGTCACGAGAAACAGGACAACTATAGAAAAAAAATTGAAGCTTTATAATTTTTTTAGAAATTAGAGGAGATTTTTTTCTTTTGTTGAATAGTTAGATAGTTTTTATTAGAAATTATATTATTATAGCTAGTGTTGTCGGTTACGAGGTGCTTTTTACCGGGAGGTGATATTTTAAATAGTTTTTCGTAGTTATAATTTTATTTTAGCTTCAAATTTTGAATTGAAGTTTTCACAGAAAGGAGGACAGATCTGGATTTAATGCTTATAGATATCTGTAAGCATAGCCAGAGTTGAAAATTTAATGAAAACAAGAATTATATTTTGTTCCGTTTTATTGATGGTATTTGCATTTTTACTTCCCAGTATTTCTCCGTTACTGGCTGCCTGGGATGATCCCAGTAATAAGCCGGATTTTTTCCTTGGTAATACTGAAGAGTTTAAAATACAAAATGTATTTATTAATGGAAAACCTCTAAATCCCAGTATATATTTCTTTACTATACATAGAGAGGTATTTGTACCTGTCCGTATAGTAACTTATGCACTCGGAAGAAAAGTTACATGGGATCCTGTTGATAGAAAGGTTTTTATTAATGGTAAAGAGTTAAATACCACAAGAGTTATTTTAGGTCCTACATGTTATGTTTCATTGAGAAGTATAGGCCAGATATGTAATGCTCAGGTAGCCTATGATACTAAAAACCATTCTGCAGGAATATGGGCAAAACATCCTGCTGAACTCGGTTATCCCATAGAAAGATGGTATATAGGAACATCTGAATATTATCAGAGGTTAAATACTAAAGTAAAAGCTGATAGAGAAAATGCAAAACTCGATGCAACAAGAGCTGAACTGGAAAAACAGGGTGTAGATCAATCTCTGTTACAGGATGATAATTTTGTAAAACAGTATGTGCAGAAGGATAAAACACCTGCTCCTACAGCTCCTGGAGGACCTGTAGCTCCTCCGCCGGTAAAGGGGCCTGTAGCACCACAACCAGTGGTGACTCCACCTCCAGCAGTGGCACCTCCATCACCAGTCCCACAGTCTACACCAAAGGGACCGGATCCGTTTAATTTCGGATTTTAGGAGAGAGGAATTTATTGTAAAAGGAGTTGATAAGGATAGTGAGAAAATTAGTTTTGGTAAAATGTATGGTTCTCACCATAATTCTCGCCTGTGCTTTCAGTGCATGTGCCGGTGAATTAAAACCTATGAATATCTTTATAAATCAGCAGATGATAGATATAGATGTTCCTGTGGTATATGAGAATTATATGCCCTATGTACCTCTTCGTTATATATGTGAAGCTCTTAATATTTCCGTCTCTTACGATCGATCTGTAAAGGCTATCTTTGTGGATGGTAAGATGCTGGAACAGCCTTTTATTTATTATGGAAGAGATGTATATCTCACCCTTGAAAGAGTAGAAGAAGTGCTCGGTCTTGAAGTAGGCCTTGATGGAGAATATGAAATGATTGCTATTTATTCTCCCGGATATGCTTATAAAGAAGGTACTCCATACTGGCAGCAGAAGGTTGAAAGAGAAGCACCTGCTGTAGAACCAGTTCCTCCGGGAGGGGGAGTCCTTCCTGGCGGTCCTCCGCCGGAAGTGCCACCACCGCTCTTCCCTTAATTCAAAAAGGATGAGATGTTTTTGCAGGGGCCTTAACAGGCCCCTGTAATTATTTCCATATAATGTCGTCCCCTGAATAGATTGCTTTCTCTTTCCCGTTAATTTCTACTAAAAGCTCCCCGCAGGAACCAATATCTAAAACTATGGCAGAAATGTTTTTACCTGTTTCTATATATCTGTTAAGGCTGATAGAATGTTTTCTCCATTCTTTCAGTATTTCTTCACCGGGCAACAGATTGTAGAAATATTCAAATTGTTCGAGTATTTCTTTAAGTAAAAATTCTCTCTCCAATTTAAGTTCTACAGAACCTGCCATTATATCTGATGGGAAAGAAATATTTTTTCCTGTGTTTATTCCAAAACCACATATTAAAATAGTTTCACCTGAAATTTTTATCATTTCAGTTAATATACCGCAGATTTTTTTCCCATCAAGAAGCAGGTCATTTGGCCATTTTATATCTACCTTTTTACCTGAAGTCTTTAAAATACTTTTTGTTATTGCTACTGATAGGAGGGCATTTATTAAAGGTAATTTCTGGATTTCTATGGCGGGGTTTTTAAGTATTATTGTGCTCCATAATCCCATTCCTTTCGGAGAAAACCACTTTTTATTCATTCTTCCCCTTCCATGAGTCTGGGAATCTGCTACAATAACTGTTCCGTTTTTCAAATTTTCTATATTTTCTCTGGCAAATAAGTTTGTTGACTTTACTTCAGGCAGGAAAATTATATCTTTGCCTGTAAAGTGAGTGGTTAACGTTTTTGCGAAATTTTCTGCTAAGATTTTATTATTACATATTCTGGAAAGTGAATCCATACTTTCAATTATAACATATATTTTTCGATTGACACAGTGAATTTCACTGTGTTAGAATTTCTCTGTATTGATGATTATTTTTTTTATTTTTTATGGAGGTTCATATATGAATAGAATTTATATTTTACTATTTATAATGTTTTTTATAATAAATTCCTTTTCCGACGGTTTATGTGGGACAAAAAAGGTTGATTTTTCTGTTACCCTGGATAATTCTCCTGTTATATCAAGGTTTCCCGGGTTTACTGCTCTTATATCTGAGGAAGTGTTAAAGACTCTGGACAGAAATACTTTAAAGCTGTATATAAACGGAGAAGATTTCTCTGAACAACTTAATTTTAATCTTGATGCAAAAACAGGTTCTCTTTATATTTCCTTTGAGCCTGCCTATCCTCTGCCAATGGGACAGGTGGTTCAAAAACTTACAGGTCTTACCAATACAGGTGATTATTTTGAGAAAAGCTGGTCTTTCCTGGTTGACCCTGTGAAAGATAAAGAGCTTGCAAAATTTTACAAAATACTTCAGAAAGAACCTGGCAGTATTTCCGCCCATCTTGGCCTTGCCGGTATATATGAAAAGAAATATCTCTTAAAAGATGCTCAGAATGAATATCTTACAGTGCTTCAACTGGATCCTTCCAATGAAAAAGCAAGAAAATCATATGAACGTATTTTTGCCCTGTGGGATCATAAAAAGATCAGATACGGCGACCTGACAATAGAAGTTTTTATGGATCAGGGCCTCCTTAATTTAGGAAAACTGATTATTTTCAATTTAAAGATTTCCAACAATGGAAATAAACCTATATCCATAGATCCGGCAAAAAATGTTCTTGTAGATGAAACAGGTAAACAATTCGAACCTGTAAGTAATCTTGCCTCATATCCCAAAAAAGCTCTCGATAGGAGATGGGTAAATCTTGATGATTATGCCAGGTTAAGTTATTATCTTCAGACCAATTCTTTCCCTCTTTTAAATGCACAGGATATAGCTCCTTCAGCTACCGTTCAGGGCTTTTTGATTTTTTC
>CALARM010000774.1 GCA_937888925.1 uncultured Synergistia bacterium
TATCCCTGCAGATACGGAAGAATTTAAAAGTAAATTCAGGGTTTTATCAAAGCCCGGTATATTGACCATAACAGTAGTACTGGTAACAATACCATTACGGGAAGCTTCTATTATGCCCCGGGAAACATCTTCTGTCAGATTATAATCATCAGCATTAACTATGAGATATTTCATTGAGTTCCTCCATTTATTGAAGATCGTAACGCGTGACACGTGACACGTGACAGGTATAAAATAATCCTACCAAAATATAAAGGGTTTTAATAAAACCTCTTACCCTTCACTCTTCACATCAGGGCGTTTAATAAAACGCCCCTGCTCACCCTTCACTATTAATAAAATCATTTTACCATAGATAGACTCGAAATTCTACTTTAGTAAAAGGAATTTTATATAATACTATAGAACTATAAAATAACAATTCATAAATAATCCTCGCGTCACGCGTCACGCTCACGCGTCACGCGTCACGAAACATTATTTACAAGGAGGTTTTACAAATGGATTGTCCGAAATGCGGAAGTGCCAATGACGATGAAAACAGATTTTGTACAACCTGTGCATCACCTCTGTATGAATCATCTACTTCTAAAGTACCGGAAAGCAGTGTTACACCGAGCTATGCTCCTGCAACATCTGTAACACCTAAAAAATATATACAACCTTCAGGTAAAAAAGAGCCCCTCTGGATGGCAGTTGCCAGTGCAGTAATACCGGGTTTGGGGCAGATACTGGTAGGACAGATAACCAAAGGAGCCCTTTTGCTTACAGGTTCTTTTGTACTTATATGTGCAAGTTGTTTTACAGGAGGAATTTCTGCGCTTCCCCTGGTGCTTTTATGTGTATTTTCTGCCTATGACGCTTTTAAAATAAGTGAGAAATTAAATGGAGGGCAGGAAGTAGGAGAAATGGAATTTTTCTTCCAGAGCCAGGAGAATAAAAAGTAAATCGTGAGTCATGCAACCACACATTGCTTATGATGTAACTAACAATAAGAGGTGAGGATTACCCTCACCTCTTAAAATTTACTATGTAAATAAAAAATCTAGCCTACCCGTTTAAATATTACAGTTCCGCCCTGAGGGAGTGAAAGTCCGCTGTTTCCGTCTACAACGGTTCCTCCGTTACCGACATTGCCTCCGCCGTATATCCCTGCATCGCTGTTCATAACTTCCTGCCATTTTCCCGGAGGAAGGTTTACTTTATAGCCATGACGGGTCTGATCGCTGAAGTTTGAGACCACTACATAATCTTCATTACCGCCTTTTCTTTCATAGGCCATAACCCTGTCACCATTATGGGTGAAAATTCTGTTTATCTGGGAGCCTGACGTAAAAGCTTCACTGTTATTTCTCAGGGCAATCAGATCTTTATACCAGTTGAAATGGCCCCTCTTATTGGCAAGGTTCTCTGCTTCCGATTTCTGTTCGGGACTCATTTTTGCATATTTCTGTACAAAATCCCTGTCTTCATTATTCAAAGATTTAAGTTGTTCCGGATTTTCTGATGCACTCTTAATAGATGCCAGTTTTGCAGGGTTCATATCGAAATTCAACCACCTGAGATCATTTCCCCAGGTAGAGGTAATACCATGTTTGTAATCGGCATTATCAAGGAATTCTTCACCCTGGAAAATCATCGGAGTTCCTGCTCCGGTAAGGGTAAGTGCTGCAGCTGTTCTTGCCATGGCTCTCGGATATGGTTTTTCCACATCTTTAGTCTCCTGGCTGTGAGCTGCCAGTCTTGCTGCCCACTGACCGGAATTACCTACTTCATCATGGCTGTGAGCATATATGACTGCATTGGTTGAATCTGCCACACCTACATGACAGGTCAATGCTTCCATAAGTTTATCCATACTGGCAGATCCTTCAAGGGCACCGATGAGATCATCATGGAACCTGTCATTCCATACACCGTTAAATCCCATGCCCTGTTTCTCCATTCTCCAGTCGGATTCTCCCTGCCATTCATTCTTATCATAATCTGCTGCGACGAGCCAGTTATTGGTAAAATCTTCTGCTATGGTAACAGCACCGGGGCTTACACTATCAATAGCTTTATTAAATTTCCTGATTGTCTGCATACCTTCCCATTTTTCACCGGTAGAACCTGAATCATGAAGAACCTGCATGAAATCAAATCTAATACCGTCATAACCCAGTTCATCAATCTGCTGCACTGCATTATTGGTAAAGAACTGTTTTACTTCATCTGCGCTGTATGCAGGTTTTGCCCCCCATGGAGACTCACTGGTGTATTTACCAAACCATTTGAAAAAGGAATTTTTATCTCCGTCTATCATATTAAGAGGATTATCTGCATCTGCTTTACCTGATACATGATTATATACGACATCGGCAAATACATTGAAACCTCTCTTATGGGCTTCATCTACAAATACCTTTATGGCATCTGTACCGTTAACCCATACAGATTCTTTGTCTTTTGCCTGTTCTGCCGTAACAAGGCCTTTTTCTAAAGCTTCTTTTACAGGCATTTCAAACCCGTAGGCTTCTGCGCCTGCAAAATAATAATCAGGTGTATAACCCCAGTCACGTTTGCCTCCGAACTCATTTGTCGGCATAAGTTCTATTGTATTTGCACCGAGATTTTCAATATAATCCAGGTTGGCCATCATATCCTTGAAATTAGACGGATTGGCATTATCTTTTGAGCCCATAAAACTTCCTACATGGGCTTCATATATAACAACTTTTTTCGGATCTTCATTCTTCCTCGGAGCATTGCTGTGCTGGAATTTATAACTGGATTCCTTTATGACAGAAAGTCTTTCTGCCCCCGGTCTGTCACTTATAACATTGCTGTAATGATCGTTAAATGGTGTATTTTTTCTCTCCGTTTCGGTAAGATATCCTTTTCCGTCTTTATCTCCTACCAGTCTGCCCCCCTCATATACTCTGAATTCATATTTAAGGCCTTTAAGTTTATCAAAATTATTCACAGTAGATACCCAGGCATCTCCGACCTTTTTCATATCTATTGTGCCGTCTTCTTTTACGCCGTCTGTCCATTTATAATCTGTCACCTTGCCGTCTGTATCAACACCCCACCTTAAAAGGGTATCTACATCTCTTTTATCACCGGCACCTGCTTCTTCATATTTAAGAAGTTTCGGCTCACCAAGTCTGTCTAAAAGTTCTTTTTTAGTAAGCTGTTTACCATTTTCATCCATAAGAACAAGCTGTACTTTATCAGAATGAGGTCTGTTGTCTACAGTAAAGCGTCCCCACTGAGGGTTGTCTGCATAATTAACTCCGCCCTTACCGGAATCATCGTACCATCCTGTTTCTATACCAAGTACGGGGTCTACGAATATTCTCTCCACACCTCTCTGCTGTCCCTGAAGGAATCTGGAATAAGGATCACTGTAAGTAACATCTGTTTTACCGCCTTTTTTAAGTGGTTTCCCTTCATTATCCCTTACTGAATAACAGTATCCCTTTCCTTCCAGTTCTTTCCATCCTGTTTCTTTCTGTAAATTCCAGTTACCTGTTATGGGGTCTTTCATCATAGGTGTAGAAGTTTCCAGTTTCCCATCTTTATTGAAGACATCTACATAGACTTTATAATCTTTCAGATCGCCTTTACCTACCTCCGGAGACCAGGTCAGGAAAGATATACCGTCTTCTCCCATCTTATGAACTCCCATAATATGATGTGTTGTAAGGCGATAAACCTGTTTTGTAAAAGGACCGTCTACTGCAAATGATCTGGGACCATTTTCCGTCATAAGCCATTTATCATCAACAGCTTTTTTACCATTTTTGTCATAAACGTCTCCCGTAACACCCCAGGCAAATTGTTTTACTTCACTGTTTCTGTCCAGTTCTACACTGGCTGTATAGATACCGTCACCGGCCTTTTTATCACCGTGAGTGCCGTCATCATACATTTGTATTCCTTTATTCCTGTTCCAGGCGGCATCGAATTTACCGGTCTCAGGATTAAAAGATCCTTTCAGCTGTATATCCTTTATATTTTCATGTCCCCCTGTATCAAACATAAATGTATACTTACTGCTGGTCGGGTCATAATCTTCTCTTGTCAGCACATCATCAGAGGAAGTAAGGATATATTTTACATCCTTCATAGGCGGAGCCATAATATTTAAATCATCTGTTCTTCCGCCAGGTGTAAAGGAATCGGAAGGTCCTTTATTTTCTTCAGAAACCTGTTTTTTTACAGGTCCCGAAGTAGTTGTCATCTGCTGGGACATCGTTTTATCTATTTTCATAATTTCACTCTCCTTAGAGATAGATAATATTCTATTAGTTTAAATTATAGCCATAAAAAAAGAAAAAAGAAATAATATTTTGTTAAAATATTGTTAACATTTTATAAATTATGG
>CALARM010000775.1 GCA_937888925.1 uncultured Synergistia bacterium
CCTCCGAAATGAATGCACTCTTTTTCTATTCCTGCGAGAGCTTCCATAAGACTTTCCGAAAGAGTCGGATGGGGATATACTGTTTTTAAGGCTTCTTTTGCACTTAAACCCTGACTGACAATTGTTGCCGCACCGCCTATCAGTTCAGTTGCCTTTGGCCCTATTATGTGAATACCAAGAATTTTATGATCCTCTTCTTTTGCAATAATCTTTATAGAACCGTCTGTTTCTCCGATACATCCTGCTTTACCATTTGCAGCGAAAGGAAATCTGCTTTTTATACATTTTATACCGAGTTCTGCGGCCTTCTGTTCCGTTAACCCAACACTTGCCACTTCCGGACTGGTATATATACATCCGGGGATCAGATCATAATCTATCATGGCTTTTTTATGACTGCACGCATTTTCAGCTGCTACTATGGCCTGGGCACTCGCAACATGAGCAAGGAGTTTTTTCCCTGTAATATCACCTATGGCGTAAATACCTTCTACAGAAGTCATCATTGTTTCATCAACAGCAACTGCTTCTCTTTCAAATGTTATTCCTGCATCTTCAAATCCCAGGTTTCTCGTGTTTAATTTTCTTCCGAGAGACACAAGCATTTTCTTTGCTTTTATGACTTTTCCGCCTTCAATATGTGCTTCTATTTCTTCCCCATCTTTTACTTCCAGTATTTTTGCGCCTGTCATAATTTTTATACCCTGTTTCTGCATAAAGGCCTGTAAAAATCTGCTTATCTGTATATCTTCAGTGGGAACTATATTTTTCATCATTTCTACAACCGTCACGTCAGAACCGAAGGTTTTAAAGATTATAGCCCATTCGCATCCAAGATAACCGCCGCCTGCTATGATTATACTTTCCGGTATATCTGTCATGGTAAGTGCATCATCACTTGTAATACTTTTCTTCGAATTAAATATACCGGGAATTAGTGGTTCTGAGCCTGTGGCAAGAATTATTTTATTGCTTTTTACAGTTTCCTGTCCTGTCACTTCTATTTCATTTTTATTAAGTAATGTTCCTCTACCTTTTACAAGTGTTATTTTCCTGTCTTTTATGAGCTTTAATATGCCGTTTCTCAGGTTTTCTACTACTCTGTTTTTTCTTTCGATTATTCGGGAATAATCGAATGTTACATTGTCGGCTTTAAGGCCGAATTCTTCCGCCTTCACCATATGTCTGTAAAGATCTGCACTGGCAAGTATTGCTTTTGTAGGGATACATCCTCTGTTAAGACATGTGCCTCCTACTTCTCTTTCTTCAATCAAACATACATTTGCTCCCAGTTGTGCTGCTCTTATGGCAGCAACATATCCTCCCGGACCTCCTCCAAGGACTGTTAAATCATACATAAAAATGCTCCTTTATAAGATAATCGTGACGCGTGACGCGTGACGCGTGACGCGAGGAGTGCCTGTAATTTGTTATGGAATACACTATATATTATATAAAATCCGGAGAAAATTCAAGTTCTTTTATGAATTTTCTAAAAGAGCAATTTTGAGCAAGAATTTTTTGTAAGATATGTTATAATGAAATATTATAGTGTATTTTATAACTTAATTAGAGTGAAAAGTGAAAAGAATAGGATATTACTCACTATATTCGGTAAAGAAGAGAGAAAATGAATAAATGTCAGCTTTGCTGGACATGGAGCAAAATCCGGCATGAAAAAATAAATGATAAAGATGAAAAAGAACCGGGTTATCCTTACATTGACAAAACAAACAGGATAATAGGTCTTAAATTTTTCGATAATTCCTATCCCGTAAATAAAGGAACTTTATTTGTCAAATGTGTTCTTAACGGAATGGAAATATTTGAAACGGAAAAAGGAACCTTCCCTGTAGAGAAAAATCACTATTTAATATTAAATGACGAATGCAAATATACGTCACGTATCAATCCTTCTCATGACGTAGAGTCTTTTTGCATATCTTTTATGAAACCTTTTGTGGAAGATGTAGTCAGAAGTATAACGGTACCTGACGAAAAGCTTCTGGATGATCCAAAAAGCCATTCTATATATCCTGTATTTAATGAAAAATTATATACTCAGGATAATATAATCACAGAATTGATACAGAATCTCAAATGTACCTCCGACTGTGAAAATAATTTAACTCAGGCCTATCTGGAAGAATTATTTTATAAATTGCTGGAACGGATATTAATTTTAAATTTAGATAAAAAAAACGAAGGCATAAGCACTTTAAAGAAAGTACCCCGTATTGAAACACTGGAAAGGCTTAATCTTGCACGGGAATTTATGCATTCCAATATTGACAGGCCGATTAATCTGAGTCAAATTGCCAGTAACGCTTACCTTTCAACTTATCATTTTCTCCGTTTATTTAAAGAAGTATTCGGCGAAACTCCCAGACAGTATTTAATTCGTAACAGACTGGAAAGAGCCAGAAAACTTCTCCTCCATACAAAACTTTCAGTTACTGATATTTCCCTGGAAATAGGCTTCGATAGCATCAGCCATTTTACCCGTCTTTTTACCCGCCATTTCGGAAGTTCCCCCGGAAAATTTCGCCAGTCCCTGCAGAGCAGATAAATATGCGAATACTTTATTATGGCCCCGGCGGCGGAACAGGTCATATAGTGAGAGGTTATTCTATTCTCAGAGAATTAAAGAGAGAACATGAACTTTTTATGATTGCCTCTTCTCCTTATGTTCATATTTTAAATAATTCCTCTATAAGTGTTTTTAAAATACCTGGCAGCCATGAAAACACCCTTGATAATTCCGTAATTATAAAAAATATTATTGATTTTATAAACCCTGCTCTCTTAATAGTAGATACCTTTTATTACGGTTATTACGGGGAACTGAACTGTTATCTTCAATCGAAATCTTTAAAGAAAATATTTGTTTTCAGGGACAGACAGGATGAAATGATACATCCTGATCTTTCCTGTTATGATATTGTTATTATCCCTGATCCTTCAGGTTACAGGCGATTACCGGAAGAAAAACTTAATTTTATAAGGACCGGTTATATAGTCTGCAGAAAGCCTGATGAATTAAAACCGGCACATGAAGCACTCCTGTATCTCAGAGTCTCTTCTCCCGGTAAAAAAATAATCCTCGTTATGCACAGCGGATATGGTCATGAAGGGGAAAATCTTTTTCATATGGCATCAAAGGCTGTTTCAGAGATGAAAAGAGAAGATCTTATAGTAAGATTTGCCTCTATGAAACCTTTAATTGATGCAAAACTTTCACCATATCATATAAATTATTTTCCTGCCGTAGAATTACTGAAACCGGTGGATATTGTTATATCGGGAGGGGGCTATAATACGTGTCATGAAGTCTCTATGGCTGGAAAGAAAAGAATTTTAACAGCCTTTAACAGACAAATCGATGACCAGTCAGTAAGGATTTCCTCTGAAAAATATATCTTTACCGATAGAGAAAGCCTGAAAGAGTGTCTGACTGCAGCAATTGAAGATGAGTCTCATTTTTTACCTGCTCCTGAATTTTATAATGGTTCCTCTATGGTTGCAGCGCTAATAGAAGAATTTTAAGAAGGAATTTTTGTAAAATTAGACGAATAAAATCAAGAAAACGGAAAGGAGATTTTATGTTAAAGAAACTCTTAATCACATTACTTGTAATCTTTGTGCTATCATGCCAGGCAATGGCTGAACTGACTGAACTGCCGGAACCGGCAGGTAATATTGCCATTGTTACCCATAACGATATGATTTATTTTATCGGAGGTAATGATGAAAATATTGCTAAAAAATCATTTTATGCCTATTCTCTGAAAACGGAAAAATGGGAAAAACTTCCCGATATGAATGAAGGACGACTGGGCCACTGCGCTCTTTACTATAAGGATTCTATTTATGTTTTCGGAGGTATTGGTAATGTTAAAGATTCCCCTGTAATATTAAGTTCCGTCGAGGTTTTCGATATAAACAAAGGCGTATGGCGTAAAGAAAAAGATATGCCGCAAAAAAAGGGAAGATTTGCTATGGCCTCGAAAGGGAATAAGGTTTATTTCTTCGGTGGTTTGAAGGATAAAACTAAAAGTACTGATTCGGTAGAAGAATTTGATCTGGAAACTGGTACATGGGAAGGTAAAGAAGACCTTCCGGGAGCCATGAACAGAATGTCTGCAGTAACGTCACAGGACGGTTTTATCTATGTTATAGGAGGAGAAAACGAAGACGGAGATACTCTTAATTCTGTATATAAATATGACCCTTCGACAGATAAATATACGGAAATAAGTCCTCTTAAAGATCCGAGAAAAAATTTCGGAGCAATTTCCGTAGATAACAGAATAATAGTAACAGGCGGCTGGGATGTAAAGAGCGGCCAGAAGATTTTCCTTAAATCTACAGAGATATACAATCCTTATAAATCCGCATGGGAAGAAGGCCCGTCATTGAAAGAAGGCCGTGATGCTACAAGAATTATCATCTTAAATGGCGAATTTGTAGCATTCGGAGGATATAATGGCTCAGTACTGTCTTCCATAGAAAGTCAAAGACTCCCGTTTTTTTCATCTTCCTGGAGGATTGACGAACCTCTTAAATTCCATCTTGCTTACCTTCCTTCGAAAGAATCTACAGGTGAAAATGCTGAAACTGTGAAATCTCTGGGATATACTGAAGATTATCGTCCCGATATTGATAATATAATTTACAGAAATATATATAATCTCGGATTTCCTCTCCCTGAGGTAGAAGACGGTGAAAAATATAAACTTTATTTAAAACTATTTGAATTTCCGTCATGTTTCAATGTAACAGAATCTACCATACCTTTACTGGACGAATATCTTATGAATAAACTTGGTCACAGTGAAATATTATATAAATTCGTATCCAGTGCTCACAATGTTGCTGTAAAGATGGAATATAAAGAAAAATCCGATAAGGAATTTTCCCCTTCCAGTCCTTACCCTTCATTTAAAGTCTCAAAAGACGGCCAGAAAGCATTTGATGAAGATGTTAACTTTATGTCCCTTTATGTCACACCTTTTGAGAAAAAAGAAGGCCTTTCTCAGGATGAACAGGAAAACTGGAGTGCCCAGGGAGTGGTAGCTTTTCACAGGGAACTGGTCAGGATATACAGAAAAGATCTGAAAGAAATTTCCGGTATTGACGGAGATAACTATTATTATTTTCTGCAGAAAGCCGATAATAAAAGCAGTGTAATTATTAAAGTTCCCAGAAATCCCATGGTTTTTTCCGACTGGCGTCATAATGATATGCCGGCAGATCCGGGACATATGTTTTTAAGCGGACTTCTGCTTATATACAGGACTGAATATAAGAATCAAGATACCTGTAATATAGAAAAAATGATAGTAGACTCTGAAGATTTCTTTAAACATTTCAGTAAAGAAAAAGCCACTGTCTTTGAAGTCGGATCTGTTGTGAGGATTTAATCTGTCAAAAAGGAGTTGTCCAAAATTTTTTGGACAACTTCAGATTTATTATTCAATTGTTATTTTATAATCTACAGGATAAGGTTTTACACCGGAATTTATAACTACCAGAAATAATTCTGATGAGTTTTTCCCTGAAACGTTTATACCATTTATACGGGAATTTAATATATTAATTATTTTAAAATCGTTATTTTTTTGTTTTTGAATCAGATAAACTCCTCCGTTTTTTCTGTTTATCCCTTCTATGCCTGTAATTTTAAAAGTGTCTCTATCGGTAAATTTATAATATCTGGCTGATAGATGAGGAAGTTTTCCTTTTATAATATTTTTTTTCTCTGAAATTTTTACCGTTTTTACTTCTATATCGGTTTTCCCTCTCATATGATAATACGGCATCTTTTGTGTCACATGTTCCAGAGCAAATTCTTCAAAAACCTTTTTCAGTCCCCCTCTGTCCGATAAAACTTTATCTATTGCTTCAAAAGATTGTGATATTATACAATTTTCCCATATGTCTTCAATCAGTTTTTTATCTATTTCTTCGAGATAAAGGGGGAATATGGAAGAATCGTATGGTCTGTCAATATCTTCCTTGTCATCAAGGGATTTATCCGGTGCAGAAAGTAATCTGGTAAGTTTTTCCCTTATTAATGCCGGGTCTTTTCTTATGGCAAACCATTCGGCAGTAGCTTCTGACCACCAGAGATCTTCAAGAACATCATAACAGGAATTTTGAATTACATGAAAATATTCATGTTTTAAAGTGCTTTTCAAGAGAGACAGATACATATGGGAATTCCTGCACATATAAGAACAGGGAACAGTGTTCACATAAATATAAGAACCCATTCTTTCCCCTTTCTTTTGCGGATCTCCTATGGAAACTGTATAGGCATATACATATTCTCTGTCAAAATTGAATAAATAAACATGAATTTTATGTTTATAAACCTGACCATCTATTGGGACTATAGAAGGTTCAAGATCATGTCTTTTAAGATAACGATCATCTAAAGGAAACCCCAGGTT
>CALARM010000776.1 GCA_937888925.1 uncultured Synergistia bacterium
CCCCAGTTTCCTCCTATAGCCAGATTCAATATGAGATAAAAAGGTTTATCAAAAGGCCATGACTGCCACCCGGTGCCGTCATTCTCATAGGTATAATAATGGATTCCATCTATATAGACTCTGTATTGATTTTCTTCCCATTCAACACCGTAAACATGAAATTCCGAAGTCGCATCAGGACAATGATATTCTCCTGACTTCTGAGTTCCTTTTACATGGTTATATTTATTGGTATGGGTGCTTGATAGAATAAACTCCGGGTTATATCCTACCTGTTCCATAATATCTATTTCTCCGCTGTCAGGCCAGGTTCCGTATTCATTTCCCGTAGACATCATCCATATGGCAGGCCATGTTCCTCTTCCTGCAGGAACTTTTGCCTTAACTTCTATTTTACAGTATTTCCAGTTACCTTTGCTGGTAAGTCTTGCAGAAGAATAATTTTTTCCCTCTACCGATTCCTTTACCGCAGTAATTTTCAAGGTACCATTGCTTACATAAGCATTTTCTTTTTTGAATTCCGTATACCACTGTGCTTCATTGTTTCCCCATCCATAAGAATTACCTCTTGTATCATAATTCCATTTACTTTCATCAGGTAAACCTTCATAATCAAATTCATCTGACCATACAGGTTTCCACTCTTCAGCAGCAGAAATGTTTAATGACACCAGTAATACAAACATTACCACTACAAAAATTTTTAAAACCACTTTATCCATTTCCATTACCTCCAAATTCATTAAAATATTTATATATTATATACCATTACCAGATAAAAAAATAGATTAAAAAAAATTTCCAAAACTTGACTTATTAATCACTTATGTTATAATCTTAAATAAGAATAATTCTTATCTAAGAAAAATTATTATTTAAAGGAGTGGTTTATTAAGTGAAAAGTCTGAAGGGTACAAAAACAGAGAAAAATCTACTGACAGCTTTTGCAGGTGAATCTCAGGCAAGAAACCGCTATACCTATTTTGCAGGTAAAGCAAAACAGGAAGGTTTCATGCAGATTTCCGCCGTATTTGAAGAAACAGCAAATCAGGAAAAAGAACATGCAAAGAGATTCTTCAAATTCCTTGAAGGAGGAGATGTCGAAATAGTAGCAGCATTCCCTGCCGGCGTAATAGGAACAACAGAAGAAAACCTGGCAGCGGCAGCAGGCGGCGAACATCATGAATGGTCAAGTATGTATCCGGATTTTGCAAAAGTAGCGAAGGAAGAAGGATTTGACGTAATAGCAAAGGTATTTGAATTTATAGCAGTAGCGGAAAAACAGCATGAAAAACGGTATAATGATTTACTTAAAAATGTAAAAGAGAACAAAGTATTTAAAAAAGATAAACCTGTTGTATGGAGGTGTCTTAACTGCGGTTATCTCCATGAAGGAGATGAAGCTCCACAGTCATGCCCTGCATGTGCACACCCTCAGTCATATTTTGAACTTCTCGGTGAAAACTGGTAATTCATACAATAAGCGTATCAGGTAAAACGGTATCTTATTACTGATTTACGTCAGTTAAATGTTAATAGAAAGAGGAGGAATATAAAAATGAAAAAAAATACTCTTACCACAGCCTTCGGCATACCGGTATCAGGTGATCAGAACAGTATGACTGCAGGAGAAAATGGCCCGATTCTTTTACAGGACATACATCTTCTTGAAAAACTTTCTCATTTTGACAGGGAACGTATTCCGGAAAGGGTCGTTCATGCAAAAGGTGCCGGAGCGTACGGATATTTTGAGGTTACGGCAGATGTTACCTCTTATACTAAAGCTCATTTCCTTTCCGAAACAGGAAAAAAGACAGAAGTATTTGTCAGGTTTTCCACTGTAGGAGGCGAGAAAGGTTCTGCCGATGCAGCAAGAGATCCCCGGGGATTTGCCGTAAAATTCTATACTGAAGAAGGAAATTACGACCTTGTAGGTAATAATACTCCTGTATTTTTTATTCGCGATCCCATTAAATTTCCCGATTTCATACATACACAGAAAAGAAATCCCGTGACAAATCTTCCCGATCCTGATATGTTCTGGGATTTCCTTTCTCTTACTCCCGAGTCAATTCATCAGGTTACAATACTGTTTTCCGACAGAGGTACTCCTGCTACATACCGGCATACAAACGGTTACAGCAGCCACACATTTAAATGGTATAATGAAAAAGGCGAGTATTTCTGGGTTAAATATCATCTGAAAACAGATCAGGGTATTAAAAATCTGACTGCTCAGGAATCAGAAAAACTCTCCGGTTCAGATCCCGATCATGCTACAAGAGACCTTTATGAAGCCATCAAACGCGGAGAATACCCTTCATGGACTCTCGAAATGCAGATTATGACACAGGAACAGGCAAAAGATTTCCCGTGGGATATCTTTGATATAACAAAAATCTGGCCCCATAAAGATGTTCCTCCTGTAAAGGTCGGGAAACTTGTATTAAACCGTAATCCGGTAAATTATTTCGCAGAAGTGGAACAGTCGGCTTTCTGCCCCGGCAATGTAGTGCCCGGTATTGCCCTTTCTCCTGACAGAATGCTTCAGGGAAGAGTTTTTTCCTATCACGATACCCATGTTCACAGACTCGGCCCCAATTACCATTTAATTCCCGTCAATGCACCGAAATTTGCTCCTGAAAAAAGCTATCAGAGAGACGGAACCATGCGTACCGATAATAATGGCGGTTCAGGGCCGAACTACTGGCCAAATAGTTTCGGAGGACAGTCTCCTGACCCTGATAAAGGGGAACCCATGTTTGATATAACCGGCTGGGCAGGACGACACGATTTAAAACACAGAAATGATGATTTTATCCAGGCAGGGGAACTTTACAGCAGGGTGATGACAGACACAGACAGAGAACATCTGATCTATAATATAACGTCTCATCTCTGTAAAGCTCAGAAACGACTTCAGATGCGTCAGGCATCCATCTTCTACAGAGCACACAGAGATTACGGGAAAAAGGTGGCAGATGTGCTTAATCTGGATATAAGAGAAGTAGAAAAGCTTGCTTCTATGAGTAATGAAGAAAGGGCGAAAGCTACGGCAGAAGGCACATATTAATTTTTTATTTGTAAGAACGTGAATAGTGAGAGGTGAATAGAATAAGACATACCTTAACATTCACTTTTCACTTTTCACTTTTCACTTTTTCTGTATCATATTTTTTAATGATGAAAAGAGTAATCAATGGATAAACTGGAAGTGCTCAAAAAAAATTGTAATGATCATGGCGTAAAACTTACCTATCAAAAAGTGGAAATTTTTCGTGAGATTCTTAAATCAACAGATCACCCTTCTGTAGAAGATATATATAACAGAGTCAAAGAGAATATGCCTACTATTTCAATAGACACAGTGTACAGAACTCTGAATACTTTTTACGCATGGGGTCTCATATCCAGAGTTCATATACTCTGCGAGAAAGCCCGTTTTGATCCCAATACGGAACTTCATCATCATATGTTATGCATTAAATGTAAAAAGCTCTGGGATTTTTACTGGCCCGAATTTTACAGTATAGACCTGCCGAAAGAAGTTAAAGAATGGGGTATTATTGACGGAAAATTCACGGAAATAAGAGGAATCTGCAGGGACTGTCTTTCGAAAAAAGAAAATAAGTCTGCAGGTTCTGACATAATGGAAAGATAGAAAGGAGGGACACTTTAAAAAACCACAGAAAAAAATAAGGAAAGAGAGGAGACGGAAAATGAAGAAGACAAATGTAAAAGGGGTTTTACTGTTTGCGGTAATTCTGGTATTTGTTTTCCTTGCTGCAAACTATGCAGAAGAAGTCAATTCAAGTTACTCTCCTGTAGTGATAAAGGAAGATTTCACTACCACTATGGAGAGAATGAAAGCAGAAAAGCCAGACATAATGAAAAAACACATGGAATTACTTAATCAACGTTATAATTTAAGTGATATTCCAGACAAAACTGTTACAATGTCAAGAGGTAAAGCCCTTCAAAAAGGTGTAAGGGTCAAAC
>CALARM010000777.1 GCA_937888925.1 uncultured Synergistia bacterium
CCCATAGAGACTGATTTCTGATAATATTCCATAGCTTTATCCGGTATATTTAAATATTCGTAACATCTGGCTATATTTACTATTAAAGGTAATTCTTTTTTATTATATTCAAAGGTTTTTAAATAGAAATTAAGGGCATCTGCCCATTTCTCCATATTAAAATATATTTCACCCATCAGATGATGGGTTTTCCATCCCGCTGTTCCGCTGTCTGTTACGAGTGACGTTGTTTTTCTGTCTTTATCCAGGGCTTTGTTGCAGAATTCAAGAGCAACGGTATAATTTTTTAATTTATAATTACAGAAGGCATTGACATAATTTACGTCAGGAAGGGCAGGGGCAATTTTAAAAACTTCCTGTGCCAGTTCGGCGGCTTTATTGATATTCCCTTTGTGGAGCAGAGAACTTGTGGCTATTACATAGGCATTGGGAAGAAAAGGTTCTGTTTTTCTTGAATATTTTTTTACAGATTGAAAGCAACTCAGGCTTTTATCGTAGTTGTTATCTATATAATGGAGAGTCTGCAGATTATAATAATGAAAAGGATTCTTTTTTTCCTTCTGAATCTGTTTTTTCAGCAGTTTTATATTACGTTCTCTTTTACCTTTTTCTTTATATCTTGTTTTCGTATAACCGTAATGGTGTATAATGACATCAGGCAGTTTATATATATCCGGTTCCGTTCCGTCCTGATAGAGAAGCTGTTCATGTATTACTCCTTTATAGGCAAATTTACCTGTATTGGGGAAAATTCTGCAGTGAAAATGTTCTGTTGTATTGTTTTGTTCCTCCATATGATTTATTATCTTTGGAGATAAGGGATGATTTACAGTGCCAGTCTCCAGAAATTTTCTGAATTTCCAGACAGATGAAGAGTCGAATACTTCGTCTCCGTCCATTACCAGAATCCAGTCACCTCTGGCATGGCCCAGGGAAAAATTTCTTGCCTTTCCGAAATCATCGTGCCATTTATAATGGAATATCCTTGCACCGAATTTTTCTGCAATTTCTACAGTCCTGTCAGTAGAGCCTGTATCTACTATTATCATTTCATCTACAAGGCCTCTGACACTTTCAAGGCAGTCAGACAGAGTATCTTCTTCATTTTTTACAATCATGCAGAGAGAGATTTTTACCTTTTTTATATCCAGTGAGAATACACCGAGTTCTTCTTCTGATTTTTTGAATTTTATATCAGTACTTTTTAAATTTTCTTTTGATTTATCTTCTGACATGGTAATTTCTCCTGTTTTATTATGAAAGTTGTAACGCCTAATGCTACGGGAGGAACACATTCTCAATCTACCTGTGATAGCTCCGGTTATGTCTTTTATATTACAGAAAATGTGATAATCGTGAGTCGTGAACAGGGGCGTTTTATTAAACGCCCATCACGCATCACGCTTTATAAGTTTATATAAAGAAGGTATTGTTTTTTCATGACGACCCATTATTTCCAGAGAAATTCCGCCCATTGATGTAGGTCTTTCCAGAACATTTACCGTCGGCCTGTAATGTTTTAGCATATCCATATTGGCAGCAGTAAATTTTTTTATTTCAAACCCCAGGTTTCTCGCTATTGTGAAAGATTTCAGAAATACCTCAGGCATTATTACGGCAGAACCTATATTTACCACTACTCCTCCTTCAAGTTTACTGATAGAATCCGTAAGAACCATAAAATCGTGATATGAAGTTTTTCCCATAGCTCCACCGTCACATGAAGGGTGCTGATATATTATTTCTGCTCCTATGGACGTATGGACTGTTACGGGAACCTTTAATTTCCAGGCATGATATATAAGGCTTTCTTCCCGGAAAGGCAGATTACTTATCAATCTTCCTATAGACTCTCCGAAACCTCTGTTTTCAATAGCTCCTTCTTTTATTGCCTCATTCATCATCCTTCCTGTTTCCTCTGCCATACCAAAAGAGCCGTCTTCTATGTTTACAGCAACATCTTCCGAAGTTTCTCCTATAAGGGCAATTTCAAAATCATGGATGGAAAAACTTCCGTTTACGGCAATATGTGTTATTATGCCTTTTTTTATTAAATCTATAAGTAATGGAGTGCATCCTACCTTTACTATATGTCCTCCCATCATAAAGATAACCTGTTTTTTATTTTTCCAGGCCTCTATAATTTTATGGGATAGAAGCTCTAACTCTTTACTCTCCATAAGAGCAATATTATTATTAACTCTTATAAAATTTTTAAGAGATGCTTTGTTTTTTCTGTTTTTTATACTGTATGTTTTTATTTTGCTAAAATCTATCATA
>CALARM010000778.1 GCA_937888925.1 uncultured Synergistia bacterium
GTATCCATGGCTTTAAAAGCAGCCCTTATGGCAACCTCTGTTTTACCGTATCCCACATCACCGCAGATCAATCTATCCATAGTATTTTTCGATTCCATATCATGCTTGACATCTGTAATAACCTTTTTCTGGTCATCGGTGAGGTCATAAATAAAGGAATCTTCCATCTGTTTCTGCCATTCCGTATCTGACGGGAATATATAACCTTCTATGGCCTGTCTTACGGCATAAAGTTTTATTAAATCTTCTGCCATATCCTGAACGGATTTTGCGACTTTTCTTCTTACTTTCTTCCATTCCGCCGTTCCGAGACGGGACAGCCTCGTCGTTTCATCAGATCCTCCTATATATTTCGTTATCTTATAAAGCTGTTCTACCGGTATATAGAGTTTATCCTCTTTTGCAAATATAAGGGATATAAAGTCCCTGCTCACTCCTTCCACGACAAGTCTTTCTATTCCGTGATATCTGCCAACGCCATGTTCTTCATGAACTACAATATCACCTGTGTTCAGGTCTCCGAGACTTACAGGGGTGGAAGAATGTTTTTTAAATTTCTGCTTTCTTTCCGCAGTAACAGTACCTTTTCCGAATATTTCAAGATCTGTCAGGACAAGAAGTTTTTCGGAAGAAAGGTAAAATCCTTCAGGGAATTGCTCTCTGGAAACCACGACTCTTCCCTCTTCCGGTTCTTCGAGTCCTATTTCCACACCTGCTTCAGTGAGCATTTCGGCAATTCTTCCCGCATAACGGCTCAGAATGACAATAAGGTTTCTGTTTATGAGGAGTTCATCTATTTTTTTGATAAGTAATTTTATCTGTCCTTTAAACCGTTCCGGCGCTTCCCAGGACATGGCAAAACGACCTGTTTCATATTCTGAAGAAGTGTCTGACATATATAATTCAAGAGTCTGGAATGAATTGATCTTATCGATAAAGTCATCCCACTTTAAATAAACCTCATCTCTTCTGGGAAGAACAAGACCCTGTTCACTTCTGAAAAAATCCATTTCTTTTTCTCCTGAAAGAAAAGACGATATTTCCTCTCTGAGCTGTGCCGGTTCATCCATAGAGACAATGGAATTTTCCGGCAGACAATCACAGGCAGGCACGAGGCTATGAAAGAAAAAATTCGGATATTCAAGAAGCAAAGAATAATCTGTTCCGTCCAGGAGAGCATCAGTTTTATGTAAAAATTTCTCTTCCAGAAATTCCGCTTCATCATGTTTTTTCTCTCTTTTGAGCTGTGACACTCTTTCTCTGAGACTTCTCTTTACCCTCTCAACTCCCTGTTCCAGCAAAGGGAGATTGCAGATAAATTCCCTTGCAGGCCCCAGGTTCATGGAATTAATATTCTGAAGGGATCTCTGAGTGGAAGGATCGAATTCTCTGAGTTCTTCCACCTCATCTCCCCACCATTCAATCCTTACGGGTCTCATAAGTGTCGGAGGGAACACATCGACAATACCGCCTCTCTGAGTAAATTCTCCCGGGCTGACTACGAGGTCCGTTTTTTTAAACCCCATATTCAGAAGTTTCCTTACAGTTTTTTCTATTGGCAATACAGCTCCGGGAGCTATATTTACAGTCGAAAAATCCGCTTCTTTCGGAGAAGGAAGAAGGCGGAGAAAGGATTTTACCGGTGCCACAATCAGTGGGTAACTGTCAGATTTATCTTCGAACATGGCAGAAAAGAATTTCAATCGTTCTGCTGCAGTATAAGGGTCGTCAACACCTTCGTAGTCCGGGAAAAATATAACGTCGAGATTGGAAAAAAATGCCGGTGCCAGGCTTCGTATTTCATCGACAAATTGAGATACCTGGTACTGGTTTGAAGCTATATAAACAAGAGGTCTTTTCAGGGTAATGTTAATAGCGGACAGGAGCAATAATTTTATTGCTCTCGATACGCCATAGATTTTTATATTGCCTTTTTCTTCTCTGATAGATTTCAGAATACCGATAAAATTATCCGATTGAGAAAAAATGTTGAATATGCCTTTCAATGGGGTCATAAGCGGGTTCCTCCGGAAGTATTTATATGAGAATCGTGACGCGTGACGAGTGACCCGTGACGCGAGGACGGCTTCTTATTACCGATTGTTATCAGTCACAGTATTCATGGTAATAAGAAAAGATATTATACCACAATTATGCTATAAAATAAATAATGAAAGGCTATTTCTTTTCATAGAAGATTGTATTTTTTACGACAGGTAGATTAACTTATTGCCGCACCAGGTGAAAGGGTATCCGTAAAAAGCTTCTGCCTGGCAGGCTCTGGAGAAGAAAAATTAGTTTTTTATATAGTATTAAAAATTAAATAAGGGTTAATTTATTGTCTGTAAAACAAATTATATAAGGCAAATTATTTTTCTTCGTAAGAGCCTGTCAGGCAGAAGCTGACCAAATGGTTACTAATTTACCTGGTGCGGTAATAAGTAATATCCTCTTCTATTCACCTTTCACTACTGATATTCAAAAGTCAGGATTAAGAATTTCCATCGTATCTTTTTTCATAACCATACCATAGATTTTTCTTTTACGATCCCGGGGAAAGGTCTTATCATAGATCTGATACAGTCCCTGCGATTAAAGTATTTTTCCGTTATATACTCAATTCTGCCACATTTACAGACAGTTTTTTTCAAACTTCAGGAAGGATTTCCCTATAGGAATGTATAAGATTCAATAAGTTTTTTCATTGAAAGGGGAATAGAGAGATTGAATCTCGGCGAACAATTTTCAAGTCCCGGTGGTAAGAAACTTATTGAAATAACGAATATTTACAGATGGATTCTTCTGGCTCTCGGAGCATTTTCCGTATATACCCTTAATTATCAATATATGACACCTCCTCCTGCTGCACTTCCCATGCCGGGGGTCATAATACCTGCCGTAATAATTTTACTCAATACGGTACTTACAATGTTTTCTTTACAGGTAAAAAATACCTCAATGGCATGGGTTTTAATAGTTATGGAACTTATAAATTCTTTTATTCTCTTTTATT
>CALARM010000779.1 GCA_937888925.1 uncultured Synergistia bacterium
CATTTATACCTGATTTTATCCGGTTCATGACCAGTTTAAAAAATTGTTCAAGTAACATCAAAGGAAGTCCCATGTTAAAAACTATGTCCAGAAGAGCCTTATTGTAATTGAAGTAATAATAAATTACAGAAAAAGCTTTAATAGTATTATCTATCTCCAATATATATACATCCAGTTTTTCTTTTTTATATTTTAAAATGAGATTATCCATATAATGTTCTATGTAATTATATTCAGGGAAAGCGGGTATTAAACACTCTGATTGAACAGAGGACTTTCGCATAAATTCATTTAATCTGTCTGTATCCTGAGAAGGGATCCAGTATCTGAATCCTTCATGTTCTTCACTGATTATTTTATTATTATCTCCTGTAAATATCATATAATATTTTGAACCTCTATTGAGGAAACCGGATCTACGGTAAAAATTAACAGCACGATTATCTTTTCTGACTTCAAGATGAAATTCCCTGATGCCCTGTGCGGAAAATTTTTTTATTATATCATGTAAAAAATCTTTTCCCAATCCTCTGTTACGAAATGAAGAAGAAATGACAAAATTTTTTATAAAAAGCTCCTCTGATTTTCCGGGTAAATGAGACACTTCCATAAAACCTGTAAGGGTACCATCAATTTCATAAACCAGGAAATTATCCCAGAAAGAAGATTCTCCCAGAATAGATTTCAAAAATTTACCTGTAAGAAAATCTACTGATGAAAATCTGAGAGGATGTAAAAATCTATCCTCACAGGAGGTTTCTGATAGAATAAAATCCTTCCATATTTCCTCAAAAAGAGGGATATCTCTATAATATACAGGTCTTATAATGGATTTCATCTGATACTGTCGCGTATGGATTTTATTGCAGAAAAAACAGGCTTTTTGCCGAATACAGAAGAACCTGCTACCACTATGTTACATCCTGATTTTACGACTTCTTTTACATTCTCCGGCCCTATACCTCCATCAATTTCTATATCTATATTTAGACCTTCATCTTTAATACGGGAATATATCCATTCCACTTTTTTCAGTACAGACGGAATAAATTTCTGCCCTCCAAATCCGGGATTAACACTCATAACAAGAACCATATCCAGCTTATCCCAGATATAATCCAGGAAAAAGGGATCTGTAGCAGGGTTAAGTGATACGGAGGCTTTTACACCTGAATCTCTTATCATCTGTAATGTTCTATGGAGATGTGGACATGTTTCAACATGGACTGTAATAATATCAGCACCGGATTTAACAAAATCTTCTATATATTTTTCCGGCTGTTCTATCATCAGATGAACATCAAATATAAGAGAAGAAAAACTTCTCAGGGATTTAATCAACGAAGGTCCAAAGGTTATATTCGGAACGAAGTGTCCATCCATTACATCAAAATGAATATAATCGGCTCCTCCTTCTTCAACACTCTTTACTTCAGTACCGAGACACGAAAAATCTGCTGACAGTAAAGAAGGAGCAATTTTAATGTTTTTTTCGGTCATAAAGTTTCCTTTCATAAATATAAGATCGTGACGGGTAACGCGTAACGCGTGACGGGTGGTTGCGTAATGCGTTAAATAAAGTTGAGAGTTGAGAGTTTTAAATCAATTCTCAACTATAAACCTTAAACTATAAACTCTATTCACTCTTCACTGGTCACTGGTCACTGGTCACTGGTCACTGTTCAAAGATCTGCCTTTACTTCAAGGGCACCATCAAAAAATATTTCAACATGTCCGTTACCGAGACTGCTCACGGTAATTTCTATTTTTTCTCCGCTTTTATGAAAGGCATGATAGACCTTACCCGTGCTGAAACGATCCGACACAACAACCTCAATTTCAACTTCTTTATCTGTGTCAGATTTAGGAACCATTATTGTGAGCAGGTCCTGTTGAAAATATATCTTATTTTCCGGATATTTATCTGCCGTAACTTCTACACTTATAAGAGAACCTGTTTTAAGTTTTTCCTTTGCGGTAGGCAGTTGTGTAAGTATCATACCCGGTTTAAATCTGGTATCTTCAAGCCATACAATCTTTCCGAGAGAAAAACCGGAATTTTCTATTGCAGTTCTTGCATCTGCCAGGGTAAGGCCTATTAAATCAGGTACGTCTACGGGAACTGCAGGACCTGAACTGAGAATTACCTGAACAGTTGTGTTCCTTGGAACCTGACTGAGAGCCGGAGGATTCTGTTCTATTATCATGCCTTTCGGAATAGTCTCATGAGATTCTTCTTTTTCAACAAGATACTTCAGGGCCAGTTCATTTAGCTTTACTTCTCCGTCATGAGACGGTAAACCTTTCAGATTTGGCACATTTACAAGTTCACATCCAAGGCTTACTATAACAAAAATCTTTCTTCCTACTTTCACTTTTCGTCCTGCTTCAGGTTTCTGAAAAATAATCATGTCTTTCGGAACAGTATCACTGTATTTCTGCTGTGTTTCTATCTCCAGACCTGCCTGTTTCAGCTTCTGCCTGGCTTCTATTATATCCATATTTATAACAGAAGGAACAGAAATATCCGTAACCTTTCCGAATACATCATTATAAAAATTCCATCCTATGTATGTAATACTAACAATAGTTACTATAACAACAAGAAGAGCAATGATAGATATAAAAAAATTCAAAAATATTTTTATGTTTCTTTTTTTCAAAATTCCATTCACCCCATTAAGTGAGTGGTGAGTGGTGAGTGGAATAAATCTGTCACTCACTACTCACTATTCACTACTCACTATAAAATTATTTACTGACTATAAGATTAATTTCCGTCCCTTTTTTAACAGACATTCCTCCTGCCGGTTGCTGTGAGAGAACAATCCCCGTCTGTTCTTCAGAAGGCTGAATTATAACTGAACCGGTAAGTAGTTCCTTTTTTTCAACAAGCAATTTTGCTTCATTAACATTCATACCTACCAGAGATGGCACAATGACCAGTGATTTATCCTGAGTTTTAGATACAACAAGTCCCACAGAACTGCCTGTAGGAAGAAGAGTTTTAGGAAGAGGTTCCTGCTGTAAAACTGTTCCGGGTACTACATCATTTGATAACATTTCACTTATATTTCCTGCTGATAAACCTTTAAGACGAAGGGCATTTTTTGCGTCCATCAAAAGCTTACCTCTTACATCAGGGACTTCTACTATTGTTACCTTTGATTTTACTCTTACCTGAATCTTTTTATCTTTAGTAATGGCTGTTCCTGCAGGAGGAGACTGAAAAGAAACAATCATATCATCATTTATATTTCCTTCATCAGATCTGGTTACAAGGGTAAGTCCAAGGGATTCTGCAGTATTTTTTGCTTCTTTCAGGGTTTTAGCAAGAAATTCAGGTACAACGATTTTATTATTTTTAACTGAATTTATTACAGTGCCGGCACTTAATACAACTTTAACTGTATAATTGCCTTCAACCAGCGTATCTACCGGCGGATCCTGAGAAATAATCCTGCCTTTTTTTATTTTATTATCAGCTTCTTCCCTTAATACAAGAAGTTTTAACCCCTGAAGTGCAAGTAATTCTTCTGCCGCTTTTTTCGATAAACCCCTCAGAGACGGTACAGAAATACCTTCTCTTGCTTTACTAACAACAACCTTTACTACTGTTTTCCCATCTACTTCCGTACCTGCAGGTGGTTCCTGTGAAATAACATAGTTTGGTTTCAAACCTTCATGATATTCTTCACTTACTACAGTCATGGTAAGTCCTTTTTGACTTACCTTTAGCTGAGCTTCTGAAAGGTTCATTTGAACCACATAAGGTATGACAACTTTTCTGGAACCTGAACTTATAACTACAGAAACTACAGTTCCTTTTTTAACCGGTTTTCCTGCTTCAGGTTCCTGAGATATAACGGCACCACTTACAACATTATAGCTATATTCTGTTTTTATATTGCCAAATACAAGTCCCCATTGTTCAAGACAGGCTCTTGCCTGACTTTCTTTTCTGCCCTTTATATCAGGTACTGACACAAGAGTTTCTAGAGGAGTCGGTCTTTTTATAGCCCATATAATCCCGATTGTAATACCTGTGATAAAAACAATTATAAGGGAAAAGAGAATAAAATAATAGACAGGAATGGCTTTAGGTGTTTTTTTTCTTTTCTTCAAATCATCAAGAGTAAATATTATTTCCTCTTCGTCAGATATACCTGTACCACTCTGCAGATGTTTCTCATAGTCTTCCGAAAAAAAGGTAATATCTCCTCTATCACCTTCAGGAGAAACAGCCTCACTGTACTGGTCGCTAATTATATCTTCACCTTCGAGTTCCAGTCCATCTATAGATGTGACGCATGACTGAAGATCTGCCAGAAAATCCTGAGCAGATGCATATCTATTTTCAGGCTTTTTTTCCATAGATTTCAGTATTATCTTCTCTAAATCACCCGGTATGGAAGGATTTATACTTCTGGGAGATTTCGGACTCTCTTTAATATGCTTATTGACAAGGTCCATAAGGCTATTTCCGTCAAAAGGCAATCTTCCTGCAGACATATGATAAAGGAGTACGCCAAGGGAATATATATCGGAATGTTCTGTGGCAGTTTTACCTGATGCCTGTTCAGGAGAAAAGTAATAAGCAGAACCCATAATCACACCGCTCTGAGTGATATCACGTAAATCAACAGCTCTTGCGATACCGAAATCCACTACTTTTATCTGATTCTCTTCCGTCAACATAATATTCTGAGGTTTTATATCTCTGTGTATTACTCTTTTCTGATGGGAATAATCCAGAGCACGACAGATCTGGATGCCATATTTTATGACTTCTCCTGTAGAAAGTTCTCTTTTTCTTTCCATAACATTCTCAAGAGTACCGTTTGACATATATTCCATAACAATAAAATAAAGGTCCTCTTCCCGGCCTATATCATAAATACTTACAATATTCGTATGAGATAAGCCTGCTGCAGCTCTGGCTTCTCTATAAAAACGTTCCAGCACACCTTTGTCTCTTGTAAAACTATCTTTCAAAACCTTTATTGCCACAGTTCTTACAAGAAGAAGATCTGTCCCTTTATATACAACTGCCATACCGCCTGATGCGATTTTTTCCGTAATCTTATATCTCTCTTTAAGAATCTTATCGATTAAATTCATTTTCAAATCGTGACGCGTGACGCGTGACGCGTGACGCGGGGATTATCCTTTTTAAATCGTGACGCGTGACGCGTGACGCG
>CALARM010000780.1 GCA_937888925.1 uncultured Synergistia bacterium
TACACCGTGGTCTCCTCCTTCGAGATTTATACGTTCTTTAAGAGCTTTATCTCTTGAATCTCTTACGAATCTGTCTGCTTTAAATAAAATAGCCGGGCCGAGATACTCTTCATCCGTTCCAGTCATGGTGCATGCGCCCTGGCAGCATCCGCAGAGAATACAGTCAATCATACCAACAAGGTCTTCCCTCTCATCCTGAGTCTGTATCCTTTCTATTTCCGGATCTGGATCGCCGGGGATAAGATAGGGTTTGATAGAACGGTACTTTGCCCAGAAAGGTTCAAGATCTACAACGAGATCTTTCAAGATTTTCATATGAGCTATAGGTTTTACCGTTATCAAATCCGCTTCCAGTGCCAGAATCTGTGTTTCACAGGACAGACGGTATTTGCCGTTTATATGCATACCACATGAACCGCAGACTCCTGCCCTGCATGAAGAGCGGAAAACAAGGGAGCCATCCAGATATTCCTGTATATAAGAAAGTCCTTCCAGTACTGTCATACCTGACTCAACCGGAACTGTATATTCTTTAAAATATGGTTGTTTATCAATATCAGGGTCAAAACGAAAGACCTTGAATTTTACATCTTTTGACATGTTTTCTGACTCCTTTCATAAGGAAACGAGTAATGCGTAATATATGATGCGTAAGAACCTGCCCGTCACGTGTTACGCGTTACGCGTTACGCTAATATTTTCTTTCCACAGGCACATATATGCTCGTATCCACTTCTTTATAAGAAAGCTTGACTCCGTCAGGGCTGTATGTAGCAATTGTATGTTTCAGCCACTTTTCATCATCTCTTTTCGGGAAATCTGTTCTGGAGTGGGAACCTCTACTTTCTTCTCTCGCAAGAGCTCCTGCCACTATTGCTTCATCTATCAGGAGATTTCCTTCGAGTTCAAGAGCCCACATAAGTTCCTGATTACCTTTTATATTTTTGTTGAGGAGTTTCATCTTTTTAAATTTCTGAATAAGTTCTTTTATTTTCTCAAGAGCAAAGGCAAGTTCTTCCTTTTTCCTGTAAACTCCCACATTTTTCAACATGATGTCACCCATCTGCTTTGTTATTTCAGGCATTTTTTCAGGGCCGTCATTGTCCATAAGTGCTCTGAGTTTCTTCTCCTGCTGTTCAAGGGCATCATTGATGGCTTTTTCTCCCTTTCTGCTGTCTTTTTTGCTTTCTATATATTTCACTGCTTTTTCTCCTGCAATTGCGCCGAAAACAACAGTATCGAGAAGGGAATTGCCTCCGAGACGGTTTGCCCCGTGAACACTCACACAGGCACATTCTCCTGCAGCATAAAACCCGGCCACATTTGTGGCACAGTCAATATCACAGTCAATGCCTCCCATCATATAATGCATGCCGGGCTGTATAGGTATAGGCTGTGTTATAGGGTCTATTCCTTTAAAATTCATACATATATCTCTTATGCCTGGAAGTCTTGTCATAATTTTATGGGCTCCGAGATGGGTAAGGTCGAGATGAACATAGGAATCATCAAAACCTCTTCCCTCAAGAATTTCAGTGGTAATACACCGTGATACAATATCTCTGGGAGCAAGTTCCATAAAGTCAGGAGCATATTTCTGCATAAACCTTTCTCCCAGTTTATTTTTAAGGTATCCTCCTTCACCGCGGCATCCTTCTGTCATAAGGATATTATTTCCAAGAAGTGTTGTGGGGTGGAACTGAACAAATTCCATATCTTTGAGAGGCACTCCTTCAAGATATGGTATGGCCATGCCAAAGCCCGTGCTCGTACGGGCATTTGTTGTAGCAACATAACTCCTTCCTCCGCCACCTGTTCCAAAAATTACCGATTCCGCCATTATGGGATGGAGTTTGCCTGTAATCAAATCCATTGCAATCACACCGCGGCATACTCCGTCTTCTACGACAAGTTTTATTACCATCCATTCGTTATAAGTTTTTATTTCATATTTTACCAGTTGCTCATAAAGCACATGTAATATAACATGTCCTGTTTTATCTGCAGCATAACAGGTTCTGGGGAAGCCTGCTCCTCCGAAGGGACGCTGCGCTATTTTTCCTTCTTCCGTTCTGTCAAAAGGACATCCCCAGTGTTCCAGTTCCCTTATTCTTTTCGGTGCCTCAGCGGTAAGTAACATGGCGGCTTTTTGATCTGCAAGAAAATCACTTCCTTTTATGGTATCAAAACCATGACGTTCACAGCTATCATGACGGCCTTTAGGATTATTACCTAAAGCTCCGTTTATACCTCCCTGGGCAGCACCTGAATGGGATCTTACAGGATAGATCTTTGTAAGGAGCGCTACATTGGTATTATGTTCACTTACGGCAATGGCTGCTCTCATACCTGCCAGACCGCCTCCTACGACCAGAACTTTATGATATATCATTTTAAATAAAACTCCTTTCTTTAATTCCGTAACGCGTGACGCTTGATGCGTAACGCGGGGAAGGAGATATTACGGGATAATTTAACAAATATTTAAATCTTCCAGATTTCTATAAACCTTTCTATGACAGAAGTCATATGTAAGAAAGAACAAATATCTAATATCACGCGTGACGCGTGACGCGTCACGTTCTTACATAGTATGTTTTAAAAAATTATTACCCATTATAAGGACACCTGTAGCAACGACAAAAAATCCAATTACAGCTATCACGGCAATAAGTTGCTTCTGGGATTTAGTGAGACCAAAAAAATCACAGATAGTAATTCTGAGGCCATTGAGCATATGAGCAACCACACCGGCAAAGAGTAACATTTCAAGAAAAACCAGAACAGGATGATGCATTTTTGCCATTACATCACTGAAGGTTTGAGGGCCGAAAATTGTAGCGCTGCTGATAACCAGAATATGGGCAAACAGATACATGGCAAGTAATACACCGGAAACCCTCTGACCGGCAAAACATAACATTTCCATATTAAAATTATCCGGCAGTTCCGTAATAAAAGAAAATAATTTCTTCACCATTCCATGTCTCCTTTCCAGACGAAAAATCCCTGCTTTACATAAACAATGAGTTAAGTAACACAGGTAACATTACAAAACAGGTCCGTTATGATAAAAGGTTAAAAGGGCAATAAATCCATAAAGGAATAATACTATCCCTGCAAAGCCGAATAAATAATTAAGGTTCTTCTGAGTGGAAGGTTTAATATTACAATCAGTTATTATACCAAGAACTCCGTAAAGTCCGTGATAGATAATAACTGCCAGAAGACATGTATCAAAGCATACCCACCAGGGGGAATGAAGCCTCTGTGCTACAACATTAAAATCCAGATTACCGCCTGTAAAAAAGTGAAGATATAAATAATGAACAATCATTCCGATTGTCAATAATACTCCTGTTATCCTCTGGAGCAACCATCCCCACATTGAGAATTGACTTTTTCCCATAATTTAAACCTCCTTTCTTTTCAGTGATCAGTGACCAGTTATCAGTGACCAGTGGCCAGTTATCAGTGACCAGTTATATTAACAGTTACTATTAAGCATTTACTCTTCACTTTTCACCATTCACTCTTCACGACTCACCACTCACTACTCACTCTCTTCCACTTCCTCAAGAGCAAGTCCGGCCCAGAATCTAACCGTAAAATCTTGATCTTTCATGGCTTTCTTAATATATTTTAAAGACTTATGAATGCCAAGCCTGCCGAGAGTCATAACAGATGAACTTCTGACAACAGGATCAGGGTCAGATAATGCTTTTACCAGGGGCAGAAAGGCTTTATTACCCATAGAGCCCATAGCCTGAGCAGCTTCCCATCTTATCTCCACGGATTCATGTTCCAATGCTTTTTTCAATAACGGGAACGCTTTTCTGTGACCTGTAAGCCCCAGGAGATAAACTATCCAGTATTTAGTTTCAGGTGATGTTCTGTCATAATTATCTATTAATATGTTTACGGCTCTTTCACCTTTTAAACTCTCAAGAAAACTTACTGCAGGGTATACGAGTTCTTCTACATTCTCTTCGAGCACTTCAATCATACATTCTATCGGTTCTACAATATAACCGAGTCTATAAAGAACAAGTCCAAGAACATAATAGGCCCATGTATATTCAGGATCCAGTCCTATGGCCTGTTCGAGATCATTTCTGGCTTTCTCGAACTGCTCCATTTCAAGGTATATGGCACCTCGTGTACCATAGGCCCAGACAAACTCCGGTTCAAGTTCTATAGCTTTACTTGCATACTTTAAAGCATTATCCATATCACCTTCAAGTCTGGACACTTCTCCGAGGCTTGCATAGGCAAAATTACTCTCACTGTCAAGTTCAAGTGCTTTATTAAAATACTCTCTCGCTTTAACATAATTATTGAGATGAAAATATATTTCTCCGAGACATCCGAAAGCCCAGGAAAAATCAGGTTCAATGGTAATAGCCGTATTCAAATACTCTATGGCTTTATCTATATTGCCCAGTTCATAATAAGCCACCCCAAGACTGCAATAGGCCATAGAGGATTCTGAATTTATTTTTATGGATTCCTCCAGTGTTTCAATGGCTAAAAATAAATCCCCCTCTTCTCTGTATATTTCTCCGATGCGGGACATAGCAATATAATTATCCGGCTCAAGAGTGAGAACTTTTTTGTAGAGTTCCAGGGCATTATGATAATCTTCCTTGCAGGCATAAGTTTCGGCGAGAAGAAATATTATTTTGCTGTCGTGACTGTTAAGCTCATAGGCACGCCAGAGCTGTTCGAGTGCCCTGTCATAATCTTCAATAGTGAGATATGTTTCTCCGAGCTCTCTTATAGCTTCGGTATTATCAGGATCAGATTTTAAATCTTCCTGCAAATGTTTTATTTCCAGCTGAACCTGTATATCTTCTATAAGATTCTCCAGATCCTGTTCTTTTGCAAATTCCGGGTCATAATCAATAACCTCTTTAAATGACTCGACTGCAGGGGGAAAGTCACCCATGTTTTTATAAATAAGTCCCTGAAGGTAATGGGCTTTATAATTTGCAGGGTGAGCGGATATTACCTGTTTTATTTCCGAAAGAGCTCTGGCGTAATTATTGAGATAATAACATGTCTTGGCCATATAATAACGGGCATCAACCAGATCCGGTTCAAGACTCAGGGCTTCGTCAAAAGACCTGAGAGCTTTCTGATAATCTTTTTTCTGCAGATAAACAGTGCCTATCCTGACATAACCTTCTGCATCACCCGGT
>CALARM010000781.1 GCA_937888925.1 uncultured Synergistia bacterium
TTCTTCAATAAAAAAGCTCATAAACCTTCACTGAAAGAGTCTGTCATATGGAGTATTGTATGGATTACCTGTAGCCTCCTGTTTAATGCAGGGGTTTTTTATTTTCAGGGTAATGTAAAAGGGATGGAATTTCTTACAGGCTATATTATAGAAAAGGCTTTATCGGTAGATAATATATTTGTTTTTGTAATGGTATTTTCGTATTTTTCTGTTCCTATGGAGTATCAGCACAAGGTTTTATTCTGGGGTATAATCGGCGCTCTTTTTATGAGAGCAAGTTTTATTCTTCTCGGAACAGTATTAATTAAACAATTCCATTTCATTCTTTATATATTCGGCGCTCTCCTTATATATGGCGGTTACAAAATGATGTTTCAGAATGATGAACAGATAGACCCCGGGAAAAACCCTTTTCTGAAACTCTGTAGAAAGATATTCCCTGTAACACCCAATTATATAGGTTCAAATTTCTTTATAAGAGATGGTATGAAGCTTTTAGCAACACCTCTGCTGCCTGTCCTTGTAGTAATAGAAACAACGGATCTTCTTTTTGCCATTGACTCAATACCGGCAGTATTTGCCATAACACAGGATGCTTTTATTGTATATACATCAAATATCTTTGCAGTTCTCGGCCTCAGGTCACTCTATTTTGTGCTTGCAGGAATAATAGACAAATTTGTCTATCTGAAATACGGGCTTTCTATAGTACTTGCTTTTATAGGTGTAAAAATGCTGATTATAGACATATATAAAATCCCCACGTCTTTTTCTTTAATGATCGTAAGTATTCTCATAGCAGGTTCAACCGTGTTATCTCTCTTCGCAAAAGAAGAAAAACTGGCAGCTTCTTCAGTGACCAGTGAGCAGTGAGCAGTTACCAGTGAGCAGTTACCAGTTACCAGTTACCAGTTACCAGTTACCAGTGATAAAATACATTCACCTTTTACTGGTCACTGATTACTGATAACTGCTCACTGTAAAAGTCCTTCTTTTACACCGCATAAATAATGATATTGAAGTAAAATATCGCGGAAAAATTTGCTGTCTTTCTTTTCTCTGCATTTATTAATCAACCATCCGTCGGGTTTTATGAAGGAATGGATAAAAAGAGAAAGGGGATTCATACCCAGGAGGTATTTTATTTTCCAGTCTTTATGTTTCCTGTAAAATTTTACGGCAGACTGGCCTGCTTTTCTCATTATCTCACATTTTTTTTCCAGAGGAACAGGATGGAGATGATAGTTTACGGCAGATCTTGCATAATTAATATGCACACCTTTGCAGGACAGTCTGTAACCGAGTTCTATATCTTCCCAGCCGTAGTCCTGAAATAACTCGTCAAACATGCCGGCTTCAATCAATTTATCTCTTCCGGCAGATGCATTGCCTGTCATAAAATAAAGCCATGAAAGTTTTTTTCTGTTATGAGGATGCATTTCATGTCTGCTTTCGGGATGGTTCTTTACATGTTCATATTCCTCTATGGATGAGACTTGAACTTCAAGCCCTATTACTGCTTCTCCCGGATATTTTTTATGAAAAGCGGCATGTTCTTTCAATAAATCAGGTGATGCTATTATATCTGCATCTGTAAAAAGAATTATTTCACCTTTTGCCTTTTTTATCCCCGTATTTCTTGCACCCGATCTGCCTCTGTTTTCCTGACTTATAAATGTCACAGCAGGTTTCATGGGGAGGTTCTTTACCATTTCTTCCGTTCCGTCAGTAGAGGAACTATCGACTACAATAATCTCATACTCTTCAGACGGAAAATTCTGTTCATCAAGAGATTTAAGAACAATCTCCAATGTATCTTTACGGTTAAAAGCCGGTATGACTACACTTATAAAATAGGACATAATTAATAAACTACAGGCTTTTTTCTATATTCAAAACCTGTAACCCTTATAAATTCTTCAAAAGTAATTACTTGATTCTTAAGAAGTTCCACTGACTGATCGTGAAAAGTCTTCATACCTTTTTCTATGGATTTCTGTCTTATATCGGACATATTTCTTCTGCTTACTATCATATTTCTTAATTCTTCATCTACTGAAAAGATCTCATAAATGACATAATAACCTTTATAACCTGAATAATTACAGTTTTCACAGCCCTTTACCCTTACCAGGACAGAAGGGGAAGAAAAAAGACCTGAAAAATTCTCCATCATACCTTCATCAAAAAGATATTCTTCCCTGCAGTGAGGACAGGCAACTTTAAGAAGTTTTTCGCTCGTAATACCCACGAGAACACTTCCCAGGGATGATGGTTCTATAGCCATATCATAAAGCCTCTGCATGGCATTTGCCGCATTTCTTGCCATAATCTGTGCTATAACAAGCTTTGTTCCCGATGAGGTAACACACAGGGAAGCTCTGTCTGAATTTCTCACTTCACCGGTCATAATTATATCGGGATCTGAATCCATAACAGAGTTGAATATCTCTTCATAGTTATGGTCTGTCTGTATCTGATTTACTCCGTCAAGCATATATTCAATATGTTCTTCAACTGTCATAATATTCAGACCGGCCCCTGTTTTTTCTTTTAACATTGAATAAACAAGTGTTGTTTTACCGCTCTGAGGAGGGCCGCTTACAAGTATAAGTCCCGAAGGTTTTGACAGCATATCCCTTATTTTATTCACATCTTCTTCTGTTTTCAAACAGCGGGAAAGATTTGTTATAACATCTGCCAGGTCAAAAAGCTTCATAGTATATTTTTCCCCGGCCAGTGTTTCTATGACAGAAATTCTTATTTCCGACAGGATATCACCTTTAAAAATCATACGGCCTTTACGAATATTACCGGTCAATCTGAAAGCTCTATTTATTTCCCTTAAAAGAAATGGGATTATTACAGAGGACATATCAGTTACTTTTGAGAGTTTACCTTTAATTCTATATAACAATTCATAATTATCTCGTGCCACAGGGTTTAAATGTATATCAGTAGCTTCTTCTGACAGCCCATCCATGATAATAAGATAAAGAAGTGCATCTGTTTCATAATCAATGCCTTTTTGATGGATATTACAATCTTTATATTTAAGTCTCTGAATGAAAAATTCAATAGTTTTATTTAATTCATAATAATCTCCGCTTTCTTCCGTACCTTCTGTCTGCATAAATTGAATCAGATCTTTACGGTAAAAGCGCCATTGTTTACCTGCTTTAAACCCTTTGATTTTCGCCTCGCTGAGCCATCTGTAAAGGGTCGGATGGCTTATTTTAAGGAGTTCTGCCGCCTGAGTAAAGTCAAGTATATCGCTCATGCCTTTACCTTCCTGACGGAGCAGTTCATCTAAATCATCTTCAATCATAATTCATCACCTGCCCTGAGCCGGGTATTATAGTTATTTTTGTTCATAAAATTCATCAACCTTATATCCAAGTATTTTTGCTTTTTTAATATCTGCCTTTGATTTATCATACTCGCCTATCTTATAATAAGTAATTCCTCTGTAATAATAAGCTTCTTTATAATCAGGGTTAAGTTTTAATGCCTCCGTATAATCAGAAATAGCTTTATTATATTCTCCACTCCTGCCGTAGGCATTGGCTCTATTATAATAACTTTTCTCATATAAAGGATTCATTTCTATTGCTTTTGAAAAATCTGCAATTGCCCTGCCATATTCTTCTTCACTATAATAAGCACATCCGCGATTAAAATAAGGGATGAAATTATCAGGATATTTATTCAGAGTATCAGACCACAATGTTATACTATCTGACCATACGTGGCATCTATTCCATGTAAGAAAAGACAGAGTTAATATTAATAAAGATAAAATTATGACAGGTACCACTTTATTATATTTATTATATAACCAGTAAAAACCTTCTGCAATAATATAAAAAAAGCCTATTGAAGGAATATAGGTATAGCGGTCAGCTGCTATACCGGGAGGTACAGGAATTAATTGACTGACAGGTAACCAAGTAATAAAGAAAAAAAGGCTTCCAAAAATCACTTTTTTTGTATATCTGATTGAAAAAATTATAAGAAAAAATAAAACAGGAAGAAGAAAAAGAGAGACTATAAAAAAAGGATGCAGAACATATCCGGAAGGGTGTGGATAAAGACAGGCCAGTCTTACAGGTAATAATAATTTACCTGTATAAAAAAATATTCCATAACTGGCAATACAGATATTATAAAAAAAGGTAAAATGTTTACTATCCGGATTATTATATAATATTTGAAGAGAAATTGTCATAATTACAAATATTACTGACAGTAAAAAATATAAAATCTTATCTGTAATAATATCTTTATTGACTTTTCGTCCCATAAAATAATCAAAAAGACATAAAAGGACAGGAAGACTTACTCCCATAGGTTTTGAAAGAAGTGACAGGGAAAACATAATTAAAGAAATATAATAATATTTATAAGATGTTTCTTTAATGTAATAAACATAAGAAATAATAGAGGCAAAGAAGAAAAAACTATATAGAACATCCTTTCTTTCACAAATCCAGACAACCGATTCTACACGGAGAGGATGTATTGCAAAAAAAATTGATGTAAAAAATGCTATAAAAACATTCCGGCTGAGCATAAGAACAAGCCAGAATACAAGGAGAGAATTCAATATATGAAGTATAAGATTTGTTGTATGATAGACAGCAGGATTAAGCTGAAAAAAGTGATATTCCACTGCATAACTCAGGTAAGTCAGAGGAAGATAAACACTTTTTACAAACGGAATATCCCCTTTATCACCGCCAATACTAAAAATGCTTTTTATATTTTCTATGGATAAACTTTTTATCATATTATTATTTATGACAAATTCCTGGTCATCCCATTCAGTAAAGCCATTTTTAAGACAGGGAGAAAAACTAATGAAAGTAATGAAAATTATAAGCAGAATTGATAATTTTACAGGACGTGTTTGCATCAAATATTTTACATCGCCAATCTTTTCCTGAAATAAATTATTTAGATAAATTGCCTCTAGTTAATTTTTATCTAAAGCTTTATTTTTGACCGGGATTTTCGGGATTAAAGAATTACCGGGATTAGAAATTTCAAGTAAAATAATTCTATTTATCATCCTGGTAATCCCATAAATCCTATAAATCCTGGTCAAAAATGAAAATTCCTATACCTTAAATTAACCTGTTATATAAAGATTTTTTTTATCTATATACGGCCATTTACCGTATAAATTAAGTTCTATTGTATATATTAACTGCAAAATTGTCAATCAAGTCTGATCGTTTTCTACACTTGCCATATATGATATAATAATGTAAATCAGGATTGCGTAAAAAAATGGCAGGTAATTTTACATATAAATGCAAATTAATTAAATTTTTCAGGTTTTGGGTTTTGCATATTCTCAACCGTCACCGTTCACCCAAAACTCTCATTAACGGAATTCAATAAATGTCATTAGTAGAAGTAAAAAACTTAAAAAAAACCTTTAAAGACAAAAAATTCGGCTTCATAGATGCAGTTTCAGATATTTCTTTTTCCTTTGAAGCAGGAGAAGTCTTCGGTCTCCTCGGCCCGAACG
>CALARM010000782.1 GCA_937888925.1 uncultured Synergistia bacterium
TTTTATCCACAACCAGTTCATTTATAACAATCCAGAATTCTCTTCTTGATACAGGGTCCACACCGGTAGTCGGTTCATCTAAAATAATCACTTCAGGACTGTATATAAGAGTACAGCAGAGGGCAAGTTTCTGTTTCATACCTCCCGAAAGATTTTTTGCAAGCCTCTCATTGAAAGGATGAAGATAAAGTCTTTCAAAAAGATCATCTTTCATTCTCTTTCTCTCATCTTTCGGCACCTGATACATATCGGCGAAATAGTCTATGTTCTCTGCCACACTCAGATTTGGCGTGAGTATTAAACCAAGTCCCTGTGCCATATAACCAACTTTTGTTCTCATAACGGCCGCTTCTCTGGGGATTAAAATATTTTTATCCAGAAAAGTAATACTTCCCTTATCAGGTTTTAATAAACCCATAAAAAGGTTCATAGTAGAACTTTTCCCCGCGCCGTCAGGGCCTAAAAGTCCGAAAATCTCTCCTCTTTTTACATGAAAGGAAACATCCTTTACTGCTTTAACATCTCCATAGTTTTTGGAAAGATTTCTTATATCAAGAACAATGTTCTCACTATCTGACAAATTATATTACTCCTTATGCTATGAGTGTACATCTCCCGAAGATTGAAACATATTGTTAGAAGGTATAAATTTAGAAGATATATACTCAAAACGTTCTGAAAAAGATCTATTATATAAAATTATCGATAAATTTCTTTAAAAGATTAAACAAAATATAAATAAATCCTTCAAAAATATAGGTTAAAAAAAATTTTTATGTTATAATTAAGTAGAAAGAAATAGGGATTCTACAGGTTCAAAAACATAACAACATTCCTCTGCATGGAGGCTATAATAAAGATGTTTATATGGACTCTTCGCAACATGAAGAGTGGAAATATTGACGGAATTTTAATATGCTGGGTTCTGGTGATAATATCTCTGTATATGATATTTACAGGACACAGAAATATAGTAAAAAGAAAAAAGAAAAAAGGTTATATAATGATATTGCTCGGGCTTATAACAGGTCTATTCATTGTGTGGCTCAAGAAATTTCTATAGAGGAGGTGAACGACATGTTTCAGGACGGATTTATAGCTATCCTGGTATTTGTGGTGATATTATTAATATATGGTCGTTTAAAATATCCAAACGATAAAACGGCTCGCCTTACGAAAAGACTTGATGAATTTAATACGGCAAAACTCGGATACAAGAAGCACAGTCTCCTTTATCAGATAAAACATTTCTTCAGGATAAACTAAAGATATTATTATGTTTAAAATCTATACAATCCTCTTATTGTATCTTTAGAAATTCAAATAGTCGAATGAATATTTCTTCTTCAATTATTGAAATGTAGTTTCATCTTCAATGTACCTTATCTACAAATAATACCATCTCCGGAACAGGCAAAAATCTTTCATAATTATACTATACACAGTGATAGTTCTATGGTAAGTTATAGTAAAGAGAATAAAGAAACAAAACGATTTTATGAAAGTGAGGTGTCAGCAGAGAGGTTATTTTACACACAGAAAGCCTGACCTGCTGAAAAATTTGGAAAAAAAAGCTGATTTTTCTATTTTTTTATTTATCCTTGCTTTCCTTTTATTAAACTGGCCTTTCACAAGTATAACAATGAAAGAAAATCTTCTATATAATTTTATCTATGTTTTTGCTATATGGCTTTTAATTATTATTTCTCTTTTTATGATAAGAAAAAATGATTTAACAGAGGATAAAATTACCGGAGATCTACAGAAAAAGGAAAATAAACATGTTTGATGCTCTGACTATAATTATAATCTTCATTGTATATTTAGGCCTTTTATTTTTTACGGCTATGTGGGTAGAAAAAAAATTTGTTACAAAGAGCCGTATTGTCAACAATGCCATAATATATTCCCTATCTCTGACTGTTTACTGCACAACATGGGCCTACTACGGAAGCATTGGTAAAGCTGCCACATCAGGTCTATTATTTGTAACAATTTTTCTTGGTCCTACCATAACATTTATTCTTGGATGGACCTTTATAAGAAAATTAATTAGAATAAAAAGCACCAGGAAAATTACCAGTATTGCTGACTTTATATCGGCCAGATACGGCAAATCCCAGTTAATTGCAACGATTGTAACATGTATTGCCATCATAGGCATTGCTCCATATATAGCCCTTCAGCTAAAATCAATGACATCCACTGTAAAAATTATTACCGCCAGCAATACAGGTAGTATGTTATGGATAGAGGATTATACAGGGCTTATTATTGTGGCAATTCTGATTATCTTTACCAATCTCTTCGGTGTAAGACGACTGTCTCCTGCAGAACGACACCCCGGCATAATATTTATAATAGCCATTGAAGCAATCGTTAAACTGGTGGCTTTTCTAATTGCAGGAATTTTTATAACATATTTCCTGTATCATGGATTTGGAGATATTTTCAATCAGGTTACAGAGCAAAAACTTTTAACTTTACCCGGAAATGATAGTAATTATTATGTCATATGGATGACCTCTATAATACTATCCATGTCTGCCTCTATATTTCTTCCAAGGCAGTTCCATGTGTCAGTAGTAGAAAACTTCGATGAAAATCATCTAAAAACAGCTATGTGGCTTTTTCCTTTGTATATGTTCCTGATTAACATATTTGTTTTACCTGTTGCCATGGCCGGATTACTTAAAGGTTATTCCCCTCTGCATGCAGATACATTTCTGCTGTCTCTGCCTGTTTCCTTCGGACACAAATGGATTTCACTGGTGGTTTTTCTCGGTGGTTTTTCTGCAGGTACCGCTATGATAATGATATGTTCCATGACCCTGTCTACAATGATTACTAACCATCTAATCCTGCCGCTGACCGAATATATCAAAGTTCTTACTTTCTTAAAGAGACATATTTTAAAGTGTCGGTGGGTAGCCGTGGCAGTTGTTATACTGCTCGGATACTGGTTCGAATTAAAAATCGGCGATTCCTATATGCTGGTTAATATAGGAACAATATCCTTTGCTGCCGTAATACAATTTGCCCCTTCCATTATTGGCGGTATTTTCTGGGACAGAGGCAACAAAACCGGTGCCTTACTGGGTCTCCTGTCAGGTTTTTTCATCTGGTTTTACACATTATTGTTACCGTCTTTTATTAAAAGCGGATGGCTTTCCGAAACTATTCTGAAACAAGGCCCTTATGGAATAGGGCTCTTTAAACCAGAACAATTATTAGGGCTGGCAGTTCTCGATCCGTTAAGCCACAGTGTTTTCTGGTCATTATTCTTCAATATAACTCTCTATATTTTATCTTCCCTGTATTTCAAACAGAGTGAAGAAGAATATAAAGAAGCAATGGAGTTTGTAAATATTTTAAGTCAGAATTCTAAAGCAAAAATATTTACCGGCAACAGAAGCCTGATTGACTTGAGATCTAAAACAAATATACTGGAAAACCTGTTAAGCCAGTACTTTTCAAAAAGCCAGATTATGGAAATAATTGAAACAGTATTCAGTAAATTCGGCCTCACGGGAAAAGAAAAAATTTCTCTGGAAAATCTGACCGAACTTTACCTGGAATTTGAGAAAAAAATGGCAGGCATAATAGGTTCTCCGTCTGCTCATATGGCAATGAAAAAAGTAGAACTTTTTTCTCAGGAAGAATCTACGGAACTTACAGAGCTTTACGCGGAAACTATTGCAGAATTAAAAATAACACCTGAGGAATTAAAAACAAAAATAGATTACTACAGAGAAAAAGAAGAGTTATTAAACAAACACTCCATGGAATTAGCTTGACATTGTCACATTAATTTTTTTATTAAAAACTAAAGTTTTTAATAAAAAAA
>CALARM010000783.1 GCA_937888925.1 uncultured Synergistia bacterium
TACAGTAAATGACGCCTTTAAGTAATTCACTGTTAACAATATGTAACGGTATATTTACAGTGCTTTTACAATTCTCACAGACAATTACCATGGGCCTTATTATTCCGCAGAAAGGACAGTAAGGGCTGCTGTCAGAACAGGCTCCGCAGTGAGTGCAGTATACCTTTCCTTCAGTAACAATCTTTTCTTTAATTGAACCAGTCTCTTCTTTGGCGGGAACAGTTTCTTCTTTAATTTTTATTTCCCCTTCTAAATATTCAATGAGTGATGCCAGGTAAGCCATGTCATGGCTCAATCTCTGTTTGTGAAATGGTATTTTCTCGTTCAATATATTGCGCCAGAATTGATTTTCATTTTTACTTCCTGAGTGTAATCTGGAGAAACTATTAAGGGTGTCGTCAAATTCCTTAAATCTATCAAGGAGATCTTTACGGGAATTTTTCAATTCTTCCTGCATGTCTGCACAGTCGTATGAATCTGCTTTTGTCCAGATCTCCTCCGATTTTCTATAGATCTCTCTGGCTTTTTTGACAGACTGCTCCAACTCGTCCATCTGTTTTTTTATATCTTCGTCTATCATGTTTATCCATTTTTCTTTATTTGACATCCACATACGAAAGGTTAACGTTAAAAAGGCTATAACTATAAATACTGCTCCGATAAATATGTAATCTCTGTAATCTCCTCCGTATACTCCGTTTATTACCAGTACAAGGGTGAATATGGAAAAAACAAGGTTTCTTGTAAGAGCAAATTTCATATCTATGATTCTGGAAACATGAAGTGTTAAAAGAGGTAAAGATAGAGCGGCAGAAATTCCTATGGCAGCCACAGTGGACACATTACCGCGGAATCCTATGACACCGAAAATCACAAAGAAAAGTGAATAGGTAAGGGCAAGAAGCAGAAAGTGAGGAAATCTGAAACTGATGAGTCCTTCAGGTCTGTAAAGTGCACAGAGATACCAGAAACCGAGACCGAAGAAAAGAACTGCTATTCCTACGAGTTTACACATAAGAACAACCTTTCCAAGAGGACTCAGTGCTTCAGGGAACTCTACGGTTATATTCCTGTCTGTGACAAGATTATTGAATTTCCAGGAAATCAACGGCCCGACTATAGAAGTTGGCTGTAAAGCCCAGTCAGGTATAATATATACAGGGGATTCATGCATAGTAAGCTCAATTTCCACCATGTTTGCCCTCTGAGAAGGAGGAAGGATATATTCAAAACTGTTACGTCCCAGGGCAACAAAAGAAATTTCCGCTCTTGTCTCTTTATTTTCAGGCAAGATTCCTGTCCAGAAAATACCTTCTCTGTCATATATGACATTTTCCGGCTCTTCTGCACCTGTTTCTGTAATAAACTTTAAAGTTACATCCCTTGCTTCAGTTGTTCCGCCGGGAAACCTGAAATCCAGACGGACAGGTTCATTTTTCGACCCTTTCAACAAAAACTGTCCTTTAAAATCTGCTTCAAAACGGTTGAAAACATCCATGCCAATCCTGTGAGGTTTTACAGAAAGAATTATTTTTATTGTTTCAGAAGAAAAGAATGGATATTTACCTTCAGGTTTTACCCTGTAAGATAATTCTTTTGTTTTATCATTCACTGTCGTAACCTGCACTGTCTTTTCTTCTCTCTCCCTCTTTGCATTCTCTCTTGCTTTCAGAAAGGCAGGGATTAAAATTACGGCGATAATACTTATAATGGCAAAGACAATCATAAGTTCAATAAGAGTAAAGGCTTTTTTATAAGGTCTTTTTGAACAGATCTTCATATTTATCCCTCCAGAATAAAAAATTTGTAAATTTGTAAGATCATTTATTAATTTAATTTTACCACAGGTTTTTTATAAAGGGTTCAAAAATTTTATATAAAAATAATGATCGCCAGGTGAAAATTTAGAAAGGCTTTAATATTCTACTCATTACTTACCCAAACCTGTAAGATTACTTCTTGCAAAAATTCCTCTTTTCCCTGTATCAAGGCAATAAAGGCTTCCGTCATTACATCCGAAGTAAATATAACCGTCTGAAATACAGGGGCTCGATTCCACTCCTCTGAAAGAGGCAAATATATTTCCTGTTTGAAAATCCCAGACTTTCTTTCCTTCCTTCCCATCAATACAGTAGAGCTTTTTTGCGCAGCATCCGACATATACAAGACCATCTGCCACACAGGGGCTGGAATTAACTCCGTCAGGATAGTAATAAAGACTGCATGTAGGAAATCTCCAGTTTTCTCTTCCTGTTTTTATATTCAGAGAGTAAAGGTTTCTATCATAACTGCCAAAATAAACAGAACCATCGAGAGCAGAGGGACTTGAATAAATCCAGCTACCTGTTTTAAAATCCCATATTTTCTTACCTGTTTTTCTGTCAAGACAGTAGAATTTTTTATCATGACTTCCAAAAAAGACAATATCGTCTGACACAAAGGGGCTTGAATAAATCCTGTTACCTGCTTTGAATTCCCATATTTTTCTTCCTTCATCTGCCGAAAGGCAGTAAAATTTTCCGTCTTTACTTCCGAAATAAACAAAACCATCTGCTATATAAGGGCTTGAAAATATACCGCCTGGCATGAAGAAAGTGCCTGTTTTAAAAATCCATATTTCTCTCCCTGTCTTTGCGTTCACACAGTAAAGTTTTCCATCCATACTGCCGAAATAAACAGAACCGTTAACAACACGGGGACTGGAAATAATCCACCTGCCTGTTTTGAAATCCCAGATTTTCCTGCCTGTTTTTGCGTCGAGACAGTAGAGCTTTTTATCACAGCTTCCGAAATAAACAAGGCCCTCTGATACACAGGGACTCGAATATATACCGTAATAAAGAAGATTTTCACTTAATATAAAGGTAAAACCTGTTTTAAAATCCCAGATCTTTCTGCCATCTGCTGCTGAAAGACAGTAAAATTTCCTGTCATTACTGCCGAAATAAACAAGACCTTCACACACACAGGGACTTGAATAAACCCCCATATAACCCCAGCCATCCATTGTAGAAGAACTCAGATAGCCCCACGTATCTGTTCTGAATGACCAGATTTTTCTTCCTGTCTGTGTAAGAGGCTGAAAATCGCCGGACATTATATCAAGAAGAGAACCGCAGTTAATACAGAATTTATCTGTTTTACTGTTTTCTTTTTTACAATTCTTACAGTATATAAACATATTAATTTCCTCTCAGAAATCCATGAGACGTTACCACAATATTCAATATTTAACAAAAAAAGTCCTACTTTATATCTGTCAGGGGAACTAAAAAAATCTTAAAAAGTTTACATAATTTTAACATTTAATACCTTGTTTAGTAGATATACTTTTGCTATTATATAAAATGATAGATTATTTGTATGGAGGGAATTATATGCAGCCATTAGGAAGAAAAATGTTTAAAGGAGCA
>CALARM010000784.1 GCA_937888925.1 uncultured Synergistia bacterium
GAGAAGGCTGGTAGTTTACATTCAGACCTATAAAAGAAGGTTCTATATTTTCCAGGCTATTCCTGTCCATCGAATAGAGAGAAAACTCTTTCTCTTCATTTGAAACATGTGTGCCTGTTAAAATGCCTCCTGTAAAGCATAAAACAAGTAATAAAGGTATCAGAAAATAATGTAACTTCCTCTTTTTTGTATAATAGGCTATTGAATAGATAACCATGAGGGAAATATTTTTAATAAGACGTAACATAAGACATCCTCCTTATTGATTGTATCATAATTTACCTGCTCCCGTCACGCGTTACCCGTTACGCGTCACGATTTATTATAATTATACACATAACAGGCTATAACTGCAATAGTTTATATGGATACTGATAATCACGCATTACGCATTACGCATCACGCATTACGATTAACATATACATAAAAAGAATTTTTTGATATAATACATGCTTATTTGAACAAAGGAGAAGTCTGAAATGAGTTATAACAAACCAGAGTGGAGAGTAATTATTGATTTATTGACAAAAACAAATCCTCTTTTACTTTATAGATTGACAAAAAGGATGATTTACTATCTTGTTACAAAAAATATCAGCCAGATAGATGAACTTATTAAAGAACTGGAAGGTCTCTCAGAAAGTCCTGAAGAGGATACTATCTATACAAATATGCCTCATCCGAAATTTTGTGCCGGACGGCTTCAGAGATTTGTAACATGTGTATTTGAAATTGCCAACGAACATATCCTGGATCAGGATATTGCCGATCAGTTGAGTATATGGCTCTGCCAGGAAAGAGGAAGATTTCTTTCCAATGCAGTGCAGAATCTTAATATACCTCTGGTAAATATAACTACGGAACTGAATAAATTTGTCAATATACCGGCAGAAGAATTATGTATGTCTCCTGAAGAATATATGGGTATCAGGGTTGCTCTTATCAGAAGATTTCTCACTTTCAATCTGTCTTTTATAAATATTGCCAGAAAGTATATTACTGTAAGGGATTTTTCAGAGCTTGTAAAGAATATTATTGGCCCTGCACAGGGGGCAGGAAGGCTTGGAGGAAAAAGCAGCGGCATATTACTGGCCTATAAAATTCTGGAATCTGCAAGCAATAAATATCCTGAATTGAAAATAAAAGTTCCGAGAAGCTGGTACATAACTTCAGATTCACTCCATGAGTTTATTCAATATAATGCTATGGAAGAATTTGCCAATCTCAAGTATATGAATATAGAGGAAATAAAGCATGGATATCCTTATCTTCAGCAGATATTTAAAAACTCTTTTTTCCCGCCTGAAATAATAAATAGTCTTGCAATGATTATAGATCAGACGGAAAATACTCCTTTGATAATTCGCTCTTCAAGTCTTCTGGAAGATAGTTTTGAGGCAACTTTTGCAGGGAAATATAAGAGTCTCTTCCTTCCAAACCAGGGGCCCCGGGCAGAAAGACTGAATGATATGATTGATGCCATAGCAGAGGTCTATGCCAGCACCTACGGTCCTGATCCCATACAATACAGAAGAGAAAAAGGATTGCTGGATTTTAATGAGGAAATGGGTATTCTTATTCAGGAAGTAGTAGGTACAAAGGCAGGTAAATATTTTTTCCCGACTTTTGCAGGTGTGGCTTTCACTCATAATGAATTCCGATGGTCTCCGAGAATTAAAAGAGAAGACGGAGCGGTAAGGCTGGTTATGGGACTCGGTACAAGGGCTGTAGACAGGGTTTCAAACGACTATCCTTTTATTATTTCTCCTGGTAATCCTTCCATAAAAGTAAATGTATCTTATGAGAATATAAAGAAATATTCCCAGAACTATATGGATGTTTTGAACCTTGAAACAAATAAATTTGAAACCCTTCCTGTGAGAGACCTGATTCAGGAAACAGGGAATCAAATCCCCGGTCTCAAACATATGATTTCCATAGATAAAAGCGGATATCTTATGAGCCCTCTCGGTCTCTTTGATATTGATGAAGCTGACTTTACAGTTACTTTCCAGGGACTTATTGAAAAAACACCTTTTTTGAAGCAGATAAAGAAAATTCTGGAAATTTTAAAAGAAGAATTTAATTTCCCTGTAGATGTAGAATTTGCTTCCGATGGTCATGACCTCTATATTCTGCAGTGCCGTCCCCAGGGACAGGGCAGAATGGCAAGTAAAAACATTACCTTACCCGATAATATTCCCGATGAATATAAGATATTTTCAGCTACAAGATATGTTACCAATGCCAGTATAGAAGATATTGAATATGTTGTTTATATAGATCCACGAGCATATAACTCTATGGAATCTATGGAAGATATGAGAAGTGTTGCAAAAATAGTAGGCAGATTGAATTCAATACTTCCGAAAAGAAAATTTATACTCATGGGACCCGGCAGGTGGGGAAGCAGGGGAGATATTAAATTAGGCGTAGGTGTTACCTACTGTGATATCAATAATACTATCATGTTAATTGAAATAGCAAGAAGTCTCGGGAATTATGTACCGGAATTATCTTTCGGAACCCATTTCTTTCAAGATCTTGTAGAGGCTGATATTTATTATCTACCTCTTTATCCCGATCAGGATAAAACTATTTTTAATGAGAATTTTTTATTAAAATCACCGAACAGGCTTGTAGAAATTTTTCCTGAATATGAATATTTTAACAATACAGTCAGGGTTATTTCCGTTAAAGATTATGGTATGTCCATGTCGGTAATTATGGACGGAAATACTAATAGAGCCCTTGCTTTTCTTAAGTGACGATCTTTGTGAATATTGAATAGAGGAAAAATAATTTGAAAGTAATCCCTATTTGTGATAATATAATTGGTAATTATTTTATAGAACTGGATGTTTGGAAACTGTTATAATTCTTGTGTAACTTTTCATACTTATTTCTTTGCAGGTTTACGCGAAAATGTTATATATTTTACTATTAAAATTGAAGTTAGGAGTCTTCTTGTATGAGTAAAGAAAAATATTTAGTAACAAGTGCATTGCCTTATGCGAACGGCCCCATACATTTCGGACATATTGCAGGAGCATATCTCCCGGCAGATATATACGTAAGATTTCAGCGTATGAGGGGATCCGATATTATTTATATCTGCGGCACAGACGAACATGGTGTGGCAATTACCATTTCCGCAGAAAAAGAGAAAACAACGCCTCAGGAACATGTAGATAAATATCATAAAGTCATAAAGACTATTTTCGATAATTTCAATATAAAATTCGATAATTTTTCCCGTACTTCTATGAAACATCATTATAAATTATCACAGGAATTTTTCATAGATCTCTATAATAACGGTTATGTAAAAGCTCATGTTACAAAACAGCTCTTCTGTAAGTCCTGTAATCGTTTTCTTGCAGACAGGTATGTTATGGGTGTATGTCCTGCCTGCGGCTATGAAGGCGCAAGAGGAGACGAATGCGGCAAGTGCGGAAAATGGCTTGAAGCTATGGAATTAGTAGAGCCCAGATGTAAGGTCTGTAATGAGCAACCTGAAATAAAGGAGACAGAGCACTGGTTTTTACAGCTTCAATTACTTTCTGAAAAACTCCTGGCCTGGCTTGATTCTCATAAAGAATGGAAAGAAAATGTCAAACATTTTATAGGTAATATGATTAAAAACGGCCTTGAGGAAAGGCCTATTACAAGAGATCTCGACTGGGGAGTCCCTGTGCCCCTTGATGATGCACAGGGAAAAGTTCTTTATGTATGGTTTGATGCACCTATAGGATATATATCTTCCACAATGGAATGGGCAGAAAAGCAGGGAAATCCTGAAAAGTGGAAAGATTACTGGTATGATAAAGACTGTAAGCTTGTACATTTTATCGGAAAAGATAATATATCTTTCCACTGCGTTGTATGGCCTGCCATGATTATGGGCCAGGATAAACCTCTCGTTATGCCCTGGAATGTGCCTGCCAACGAATTTTATAATCTTGACGGGAAACAGTTCTCCAAAAGCGAGGGATGGTATATATCAGTCGATGATTTCTTCCAGAAATATCCCGGTGATGTAATTCGTTATGCCATTATAAGCAACAGCCCTGAAAACAGGGATACGGAATTCACATGGAAGGATTTTCAGAGCAGAAATAATGATCACCTTGCAGATACATACGGAAATCTTGTTCATAGAGTCCTTACATTTATCGAAAAATATTTTGACGGAAAGATTCCTGAACCGGGAAATATGGCAGATATAGATTTGAATATGATGGAAGAAATAAAGAAAACTCCCGGTATCATAGAAGAATGTCTCCTGAATTTCAAAAACCGTCAGGCTTCTCATGAACTTATGGAACTGGCCCGAAAGGGTAACAGGTATTACAATGATAAAGCTCCCTGGAAATCCAGGAAGGATAATCTGTCAGACTGTGGTACTACGATGTATGTCTGTGCAAAGCTCCTTTCTGTACTTTCTGTTCTGTCTTTTCCTTTTATGCCTGAGAGCAGTAAAAAACTCTGGTCCATGGTTGGCTACAGTACAGATATTGAAAAGGAAAGATGGCAGAATATCGGAGAAAAAGAAGTGGTACCCGGTATGGCAATCGGGAAGCCTGAAGTGCTCTTTGCTAAAATTGATGATAAAGTAATAGAAGGTGAGATACAGAAAATGAAAGAGGAATTTATGGAAATACAGAAAGAAAAGGAAAAACCTGCAATTGAATATGCACCGCTTAAAGAAACAATAACTTATGATGATTTTGCAAAACTTGATTTTCGTGTGGGTAAAGTGCTTACAGTAGAGCAGATCCCGAAATCTAAAAAGTTATTGAAGATTCTTCTTGACCTGGGCTTTGAAAAGCGTCAGGTTGTGGCAGGTATGGCTATGCATTATAAACCTGAAGAACTTATCGGACAGACGGTAATTGTTGTGGCAAATCTTGCTCCTGCAAAACTTATGAATGTAGAATCAAATGGTATGATACTTGCTGCTTCAATCGGCGATAAACTTACAGTTTTATCAGTGGCAAAGGATATTGATCCCGGATCGGCAATAAGTTAGAGTTAAGTGTTTAAAGTTGAAGGTTGAGAGTTTAAAAAACTCTCAACTCTCAACCTTCAACTCTCAACTTTTAAACCCTGCAAAGGAGTAATTAAATGGA
>CALARM010000785.1 GCA_937888925.1 uncultured Synergistia bacterium
GATAAAGCTGGTTGCCAACGGCCTGAGTGTAGATGCACAGATATTTGCTTCTGATTCGATAGGCAGTTTTGGCGCCAAAGCCCTGACTACAATAGCAAATGTAGGTGCAGCAAGCGGACAGGATGTAGATCTGACCAGTTTTTATGCGACTTCAGGACTTACATTCCATCTCAATCAGGTAGATGTCAGTGCAGATGTAGGAAAAACTGCCGTATTACGTATTACATCACATGATGCAGGTGTAATGGAAGATAAATCCATTGCTTTCCAGATAGGAGCAAATGCCGGCGAAGAAATGCTTATAGGTGTCGGTGACATGAGTTCCTATGGATTACGCATCACCCAGCTTGATGTAAAAACATCTCTTTCGTCAAAGAATAGTGTCAGTATGATTGATGATGCTATAGACAGAATAACAAATGAACGATCCAAAATAGGTTCCATGCAGAATCGTCTTCAGGTAAGTATTTCCAACAGTGAAACTTACAAGGCGAACCTTGAAGGATCTCTGGCTCAGGAATTAGATGTAAATTATGCAGAAGCAGTATTACAGCAGACTATAGACCAGGTGAAACAACAGGCATCACTTGCAATGCTGACTCAGGCCAATCAATCCCAGCAGGCAGTGCTCAGTCTGTTACAATAACATGTTCTCTGGAACAGACGATAACACATGTTATCCTAAGTACCGTAACAGGTAAAAGGGTACCCATAAAAAGCTTCTGCCTGGCAGGCTCTGGAGAAGAAAAATTAGTTTTTTCTATAGTATTAAAAATTAAATAAGGGTTAATTTATTGTCTGTAAAACAAATGATATAAGGCAAATTATTTTTCTTCGTAAGAGCCTGTCAGGCAGAAGCTGATAAAATGGTTACGAACTTATCTGGAGAGGTACTAAGGAGTTGTCAGGAAATAACTACATAATATTTACAGTTTATATCGTGACGCGAGGATACTAATTGCTCATCTATAAACCCGGTCATGATTATATAGTAATAACATGCTGTGTAAGGAATTAATATATATGTTATGCAATCTCTGTTCATTTAACAATAGTCCCGGTGCCAGTGCATGTGAGAGATGCGGGAAAAAATTTTTAGATAAAAAAACATCACAGGAAGTCTCTTCGGAGACTTCCCTGTCTGTTCCTGTAAAAACAGGGGAAATACAGATAGAAGAGAAACACAGGGGGAAAGGCTCTCTCATTCTGGTAGTAGAGGATAATTCTATCGTAAGGCTTATGGTTCAAACTATACTGAATGTAGAAGGTTACAGAATAATTGAAGCTACTGATGGCAGAAGCGGCATAAATAAAGCATTACAGGAGAGACCTGACCTTATATTGATGGATATATTGCTTCCCGGTTTAAACGGCGTAGATGCTATAGGTATATTGAAACGAGATCCGAAAACCAGGAATATACCTGTAATAGCCATAAGCTGTCTTGATACAAAGAAAGATGTAATGAGTGCTATTGAAGCGGGATGTAATGATTATGTAAAAAAACCTTTTACGCCAGAATTACTTATTCAAAAAATACAAAGATTTCTCCCACCTGAACGGGTGCATTAAAATATCACATCACGAAAGAACTGCTATCTTCGGAACAGAATTGTTACCTCTTTCTTTTTCTGAAAAATAAGAGTTTTCCATATCAGTTTTACATTTACAGCAAATCCCATGGGAGAAATTGGTATTTAACGGGCCAGGCCCGCTCAGGGTAATATCATTCAAGAAAAAAGTACCACACCAGGAACACTGAAAAAACATAGTATACCTCCTGACTGTATTATCTTCTAATTTGATTATAGATAATTATGGTCGAAAACACAAGTGATAAAAGACCGGTATATCATCAATACAATTGCTTGTTACAAAAGGGATTGTTAAAATTATCTCCATCTAAAGAAGCAGGGAAAAGAGGAATAAATAGTTCTATAAATAAAAAAATAGTTCTAATGGTGGGAATTTTTCTCCGTCGATTCTTCTGTATGTTTTATATTCTCTTTATTTTTTTCCACATGATCATCATCTTTTTTATCTTCAAAAAGGACTCTTATAGTTATCCTTCTGTTAGCCGGGCTGTCAGGTTTGTCAGGATATTTTAAATCTTTATCGGCATTTCCTCTGATTTCGACTATTTTTTTAGGGTTAAAACCTGCTTCTTCCATTATTCTGCGGGCATTATTTGCTCTATCTGCCGATAATTCCCAGTTCGTATAGGTTCTTCCTCCTGAAATAAAAGGCCTGCTATCTGTATGTCCTGCTATAATTATCTTATTATTAAGTCTGTTTAATTCTTTTGTAATAATAGTAAGAAGTTTTCTTGCCTGTGGCTTCATACTGGAATCCCCGAGTTCAAAGAAGTATGTTCCTTCCGGTTCCATCAGATCTATCACAGCAGAATCAGGGTATACCTCTATTGTAACCTTATCCTTGATATTATTAAATTCAGGCATGGAAGAAATCTTGATTTTTATTTCTTTAGCTACTGTTTCCATCAATTGCTTACTCTTTTCTTTCGGGTCAACAGTAGGAGAAACTTCAGGTTTTTCTGTAGGAGGAGAAGGAGTGTGTTCCGACACAGGTCCTCCGGTAGTTCCATAAGCTTCATCCATACTTTTTATAAATGCCTCTTCGAAGGCTTTTGGATTGGCCATATATAATTCCGAATTATTAAAATAAAAGGAAACAGCCTTCTTAGTCTCTTCACTCTGTCCTAAAATCCACAGAACAATAAACAGTGCCATCATAGCAGTCACAAAATCAGCATAAGCCACTTTCCATGCGCCACCATGATGCCCTCCATGACCTTTTTTCTTTTTCTTAACTATAATTATTGGCTGTTCCTTAGACATTTATACCTTATTCTCCTTTTGCAGCACCTCTCAGTGCTTTACAGGCTTCTTCCACTTCTTTAAAGCCCGGTCTGTAATCACTGAAAATAGATCTTCTTGAAAATTCCACAGAAACTGCTGCCGTATTACCTTTAGAGAATGCAATAAGTCCATGTTTTATACATGCCATATATTGATGTTCCAGTTGCCCCATTGCTCCGAGATTACTGGCAAGAGGTCCTACAAAACCGTAAGATAAAAGAACTCCCAGAAAAGTTCCTACAAGAGAACATGCCACGTGATGTCCCACTACTTCAGGACCTTCTGCGATAGCCCCCATGGTTATAATTATTCCCAGAACTGCCGCAACAATTCCAAGTGCCGGAAGTCCGTCGCTTACTCCCTGAAGAAGTCCGGCAAATTTATGAACTTCTTCTTCTTTAACTTCTACACTGAGTTCCATAAGTTCTTCTAATTCATGTGGCCCTGCTCCTCCTACGAGCATCTTCATAGAATCACATAGGAATGCGACTGATTCTTTATTGGAAGCCACAGAAGGATATTTTTGAAAAAGAGCGCTTTTATCAGGCTCTTCAGCATGAGATTCAAGAGCCAGTAAACCGTCTTTTCTACCTAAATCAAAAAGTTCAAAAAGTATTTTCAATAAATCCATAAACGTACTTTTAGTCATAGGTTTTCCAAGAAATATATTTTTAATCTTATTAATAAGAGACATAAGAAGTACGGAAGGAGTGCCGATAATTAATCCGCCTATAGCAGCACCTACTATTACAAGAACTTCATAAGGTTGAAATAATGTAGCTAAATGCCCATGAGATAGAATATAACCACCTATTACACAACCTAAAACTACTACTATTCCTATTATAGCTACCATTTACTGAGTCTTACCCCTTTCTTAGAAGCACTACAATAAATCAGTGCTCAATGATAATACATATCTATTTCACAGGAAAACAGTATTATGTCATCGTGACGGGTAACGTGTAAGGCGTGACGGGTTTAATCCCTGCGTATCAAGCATTACACTTTACCCATTACGAAGTCATTATTTATGGATAGTTAAAATAACTATATTTGTATTCTTGAAAAGTATATCATAAATATTAATATTTTTCCAGTTGAATTTTTCAGGAAGGCAGGATATTATTGAGATAAGCACAATATAAAATGGTAAAAGGAGAAAAATTATGTTGAAATATGTGAAATATGTATTTATATTAATATTATTATGTGTCACCTCTTATGGATGTAATACTGATAAAAAAACTGAACAGCCACCTGCACCTGTACCTTTAATCAAATATTCTTCCAGATCTGAAAGTGTTATAATAAAAGCAGAAATGAACCGTTCAAATCTACCTGTCAGGCAGGTAGTTTTAT
>CALARM010000786.1 GCA_937888925.1 uncultured Synergistia bacterium
TTGGATTTATAATTTGCAGAACTGACATATCCGCAGTAACCTGTAGCAACAATTTCAATCTTTCCCGGAGGAATATTCGGTATAGCACCACTTATGGATGGTACAGATGTAGTTCCATTTATATTATTTTTTATCTGAACCTCGTAATATCCACGGATTTTCTGGTCTGTAACAGTATAAGTAGTTAAAGGGGTAGGCGGTAATGGTGTATTACAATCAGGGTCCTGTTCCACCATGTAAATAGCATAAGAAACACCGGCTTTGGCTGCTTCTACGGCTGTTATACTATAATTTTTCTTTGTTATTACATTTGCCAGAGTCATACCTCTTATAACAAGAGCAGTACCCAGAATAGCAATCAAAACAAGGGACATAATCGTAATAGCTATTCCCATACCTTTCTGATTTTTAAATAACTTTTTCAACATATTCTTTACCTCCTTAATTCATTTTAATTGCTCATATTCATAGTAAAAGAAACAATAATGGAATTATAAGATGTACTGGGATTATTAGGATCAAAATTAGTATTTGCTTTTTCAGATATTATTATATCTACTTTCAATGGTAATTTAGTTCCTATAACAGACGGAGGAATACCTGCAGGAGAAACACCTATCTCCGGGAAATTCAAATCTCTTACTCTATGGGCTATAATCATTTTTTGCAGCCACCCATCCCCGATTGAACCGCCTGTAATAAAACTGTTTACACCTAATCCATATGGAAGCGGTATAACACTACCAGTTGTGCCTCCGGCAGGATCCCGTAAAAATTCTCTTCTACACAGAGCCTTTTCATTTGACTTTTCATCTGTATCTATATAATAACATACATACTTATACCATATAGATTTTGCAGTATTGGGGTCAATCTGAAATTCATTATTCTGGTTAAAATCTCTGGCAGAAGCAAATATTATTCCCGTTGGTTGATTAACATCGGAAGGATTATATATAGTAGTAGTTTTATAAGATGATTCCATAAGTTCTCTTGAAAGTTTCGCTAAAGCTACCGATGCATCCTGCTGCATGTTGGAAAGACTGGATTGAGAGAGATAACTTTTTTTTAGAAGCAGTCCTATACCTGCTATCATGGTAAACATAATCCCCATAACAGATATGGTTATAAGGAGTTCTACAGAAGTAACACCTCTCTTCTTTTTTATAGCCATTTCAGCACCTCCTTTATATACCGGAATTCCCCGGATTAACTACAATAGTTACAAGTTCTATCTGTCTGAGCCTTCCACCGCCTGTAGCTATGCCACGACCCATAGTATGTTCATTCCATGTAACTCTCACGTTCAGATTATAAATACTATTTAATTTTATGGCAGAAGAAGATATATTAACCTGAAAATTTGTAGAACTAACAACTCTATTTACATTGGTTGTAACGACTACAGGTTCTGAATGGCCTGTAGAAGTAAGCTGGCCTTTAACCTGGTCCCATCTGACAGTGGTCGGAGTGGCATAAAGTTCCATATATGACTGGGCAATCTGCTGTGCAAGAAGTCTGTTCTGTGAACTTTTTATAAAAATTCCAGTACCGGGAACTACCTGTAATATGGAAAGAAATCCTATAGAAAGAACTATGATTGAAATCATTGCATCTATCAGTGTAATACCCTTTTCTCTGCTCATATATCATACCCCCTTTTTTATTACATGAATACCTCATAATAAACCCTGTTATTTTAAATTGGAAGAAATAAATACAAGACTCATGGGAGTCACAACAGGGCTGGCAATTTTATTAGTATTTTTATTTTCTATATCACACATATAGATATAATTTAAGGCATGGTCAAAGGTAGTTGTGCCGACATAAAGCTGTTTTCCGTCTTTAGAAAAAGTAAGGCTACATGGTATATTTTGAAATTTCATTTTATCTACAACTTTGTCATCTATAAGTGATATAAGAAGGACTTCCTGAGGTTTCTGGCACATTACAGCAAGTAATTTCTTATCTTTAGAAAAAGCAATTTTACCGGGGCCATCACCTGTCTCTATTCTGGAAACAACCTGTTTTTTATCACCGTCTATAACAAGTATCTCATTTTTATCTATTATCGATAAATAGAGTTTATTATTAATACCGGAATTAATTATATCTACAGGGGTACCATCAATCTTTATGGAAGATAATAAATTTCCCGTAATTTCCATAATGTCTACAGTCATAGAATCTCTGTTAACTACAAAGAGTTCATTACCTGTAGAAGAAAAACAAACTGAAACAGGCCCTTTGCCTCCACTTTTTAATGTAGCTACAGGATTATTATAATCTGTATCTACAAGGGTTATAGTATCTGAAGCTCTGCCGGTTACTGCAAGATAATTCTGAACAGGGGAAAAGCTCAATCCCTTCGGATCATTACCTACTTTTATTTGTGTTACTATTTGATTTTTTCCTGAATCAAAACATTCCAGGAAATCGGAACCGGAAGTTACATAAACATATTTACCATTTCTACTCAAAATTGCATCTCCAGGCAGTTTGTATTTTGTCTTAAGAATTTGCATAGCATCAGGTTTCTTTATATTCATTGAAGCTATTCCATTATTACCTATAATTATAATTTTCTCCTCTTTACCTGTTCTTGAAGTGGCAAACATTATAGCGACACCTATTAAACATAACACAAATATGGCACCAATGGCTATCAGCTGATTCATATGGGCATACCAGATTTTTTTCATATTCCACGAAATAGAGTTACAGATTTCCTCTATAAAAGATTTCGGCATGGCCTCCATCGTTTTCTCTGTTTCAATCTTCTGCTTCATTTTTATGGTAACAGATCTGCCCTGAGTTGTATCAAAAGAAATTTTCTCAAGTAATTCTCTGACTTCGGATATCTTCTGTATTCTTTTATCCTGATTGAATTCTATACATTTAGTAGCAATCTCACCCAGTTCTTTTTTACCTCTCAGAGGAGAAAAATTAAGGGGATTATTTCTGGGATCTTCCTTTGTTAACATATAATATAATAAAGCTCCCACGCCAAAGATATCAGCCCTGGTATCAACAGGCTTTAAGCCATATTGCTCAGGTGCCGAATAGCCGGGAGTTCCCATATATTTATTATGGGAAAATCCTTTATCTAACATTCTTGAAAGTCCGTAATCTGTCAGTTTTATGTTACCATCACCGGTAAAAAGTATATTTTCAGGTTTGAGATCATAAAATATGACCGGCCCTCCGGCAGAATAATGGAGAGCAGAAAGGGCATCACATATCTGAAGAGTCCATTCTTTAATTTTATCAAAAGGTATATCTTCATTATATTCCTTCATAACATCAACAAGGTTTGTTCTTCCTGCATTCTCACATTCCGTAACAATATAAACCCTGTATTTCAAGAATTCCTTTTCGTCTTCCGTAAAGATATCATATACAGGGCTCAGGTTTTCATGAGTTATATTAATAATATGCTTGATTCTGTCTTCAAGAGATTCTATAATTTCTTTTCTGAATTTATCATCAGATATGGAAAATACAAGCTCCCTTATTAATACATTTTTTTCAGGATTATAAATATCAAA
>CALARM010000787.1 GCA_937888925.1 uncultured Synergistia bacterium
AGACGGGAAGAAGAAGCAAAAAAATTACTGGAAGAATCATTGAAACAGAAGGAAATTGTTGCAAAAAAATATGAGGAAGAGGTCGAAACATTCTGGGAAACAGGTAAACTTACAGAGGATAGCTATACAGGTCTTCGAAAAAAAAGGGCTCTCCTCGGACTTTCCGATAGAGAAGCCCTTGAGATTGAAAAATCTATTGAGATAAAAAGAAAAAAATTTCTGGAAGAAGAAGAACAGCAGAGGCAGAAACTGGAAATTTCTAAAACACTCAGTCCTGAGGAAGAATTATTAAAAAGTGAACAGTTAATACCTTTAACTCTTGTATCAAATTTAAAAAAGACAGTATCTCATGGCCCAAATAGTTTTTTAATTACCAGAGAATTCCAGGAAAGTGCGCTGGAAGAGCTCAGAGCTTTTATAATTCTGGGACAGGGTGTGGGACAATTTTTTAAAGAAGAGACAGAAAATATAAGTACTCTGGCAGTCAAAGACGTGGGAAAATATTTAACGGAACACAGGTATGATTTCAGCCTGAATGCAGAGAAAAGCAGAGAGCTTTTAAAAGATTTGATACATAAAAGCATTAATCATGTCTTTGAGAAAGCTGATAAAGAAGAACTGCCTCTTGTAAAAATAAATATAATTGTTATTATATTTATCCATAATAAATATCTCATAGGTAATATCGGGAATACACGCTGTTATATAGTAAACGAACATAAAATAAGGCAGATGACAAGGGATCAATATACAAGAACTATAATAGGAGAAGAAATCAGAGAATTCATAACCGGTTCTTCAAAAGTAAAATCTTCTATTTTTCCTCTGGGGGAAGAAACATTCTTTGATTTACCACAGGATGAAATCATATTTTTATGCAGTGGTACCTTTGTAGATATAATAGGTACAGAAGAGATTAAAAGACAGCTAAATGAAACTCAGACCATTCAGGAAGCATGTGAGGGACTGACAAATATAGCTTATTTTATTAAAGAAGGAACAGAAGACATAGCAATTTCGGCAGTTGAATCAGGTTCAATGACAAGAGTTCCATCTGCTCCTCCTATCATATCTTTTGATGGCCCCAGTTCTCTTGCAAAACCGTCTAAGAAATCATTATTTACAAAAATCAAAAAATTCTTTAAACAATTTTAGCAATCACTGTTTAATGAAAACCTCTCCAGTGCTCTAGCTATAAAATTATCTATCCAGAATATTTCCCGGTTTATCATAAGATGGTTCATTTGTGTCCATAACAGATATAAGGTCATCTACCTGACTTTTCACTTCCCTCAAATCTTTTTCCTGTTCCACTTCGTGATTTTTCTCTTCTTCCTCTTTAAATTTCCTGCTCTTTTTTTTATCTTTTTTCTTTTTATCATCTGCCATATCAGAAATAATCTCTTTGTCTATTATCTGTATATGAACAGGTTCTACAAGGCCATCTTTATATAAAGAATAGACAATATGAGCTGCCTCGGAATTGTGAATTTTCATTTTTTGTGCTATCTGTCTTATACTGGACAGGCCGTCAATATTATAAAGAACTTTCCAATGCCGTCGGGAAAAGGTAAGCTTTTCATCATCATCTTTCTCCTGATCTTTTAAGTTACCATTGAATATCAAATCAGGATCTGTTATTATACTCTGAATTTTTCTCCATTCACTCAGATTTTCTCCGCACGTCAGTATAATTTCTTCTAAAGGTGTTGTTATAGTCGGTATAAAATCATTAAGTAAAGGTAAAAGGGTAAACTTTCCTTTAACCCATGACAGAAGATCTACAAGAGCCAGTTCTCCATCCCATATACTGTTATCGCCATGTAACAATTCTCCCTTATCGATAAAAAGCTCTCCCTGGTATATACCTCTCGAAAGCTTCAATCTCCCTGTCATACGCAGATGAGAAAGGAACTCCAGGACAGTAAGAAGAGGAAAACTTTTTAAATCACCGGAAAGAATAGAGCAATCCAGAGATTTTTCTCTTTTTCCAATTTCCTTTGTTTCAAACATGTCTACAGGCTGAATATAACCGGATTTAAAGAAATCGGCTATAAGCTCTGATATTTCGATAAATTCAAGACCAAGTTCCATAGCTATTTCACCGACAGTTTTAAATCCGTCCAGTCTTGTAAGTATGAGCCACTGTTCCTTTGAAAGCACAATTTCATCATCTTTAAATTCTATAGAAGCAGGGATAAGTTTAAATGATACATGTTCTGAAGTAACTATTTTTTTTAATTCTTCCCATGTTACTATTTTTTCGGAGAGTTCACCCATAAGTTCTTTCGTATCCTGGTTCAATGTACGATCAGGAATGGCATCAATATCTTTAAAATAAAAAGTCCCTTCGGAAATGGTAAAGAGTTTAAAGAAAGCTTCTTTACCTGTAAAAAGATTTCTGTAAGTGGCATGAACTATTTCACCATTATATAAATAAGCCTCACCTTTTTTACCTTCTTTTTCTATAGATATTAAACCGCTTGAACCGGTAGATATGAAGAAATCAATAACATTTATAAGTGGGAAGTATGTAAGACTACCGCTGATTTTTAAGCTCATAGAAAGATATTTGCCCCCTTCTTTAAATACGTGACGCGTGACGCGTAAAAATAGGCCTTATTTGTATATTCTATATCAGAAGATATAAACCTATAGGTAAGAAAAATAATTTTCGCTGTCATTGACAGCTATCAACCAGAAGATGTTCCTCCCGTCACGCGTTACCCGTCACGCCCATCACATATCTTCAAGAAAATCAATTTTCTTATTATAATTCTTTTTAACTGCATCCCTGATTGTCACAAGTGACTTATCAGTAGGTTTAAATATTCCGACAGGTCTGTCATGATTTTGATGAAGAACAAATACATCAGGAGGGGTTACTGTAGCTATACAAAGAGAAAGCCTTCTGTCAATAAAATCCACGTCAACTGCTCCCCATTCTTTATATTCGTTCAATCCTCCAATATATTTCCAGGTTTTTCTTGTCATTCCGCCAAAAACCCAGGAGAGCCAGACCTCAACCGTATCTGTAAAAGATGGGGTACATTCCCTGTTAAGGAACATTAAATCAGGCTCTTTATATACAGGTTCATCGTCATAAAAACCTTTAATCTGTCTGATATTATAAAAATCACTTATCCAGTCGACTCTGTCAAGTTCTTCCTGTTTTCTTTCCGTAAGATAATAAGTTCTGGAGTTTACAAATATATTATCTTTTATATAGGCATTCATTTTTTCAAGACAGTCGAAACAAATCATAACTTCAGGATGGGTAATATAA
>CALARM010000788.1 GCA_937888925.1 uncultured Synergistia bacterium
CTTACAAATGAAGGGCATATTGTGGTTCCTGTAGGAAGTGCTGAAGAAGGACTTGAACAACTCCCTTATATGACCTTTAAAATAGCCTATGTAGATAATAGATTGCCCAATATGCAGGGTATTGTTTTATGTGAATATCTCAGAAGAAATAATCCCCTTATGAAGATAGTACTGATGACCGCTCATCCTGATAAGAGTATAACAAACAAAGCTGCCAGGATTGGTATAAATTTTCTTGAAAAGCCATTTAATATATATGATTTAAGCCGAATAGTCAGGGAATATAAAGATGAAATAGAGGCCATAGACAAACAGAAACTGATGGAGTTAAATCCCAATTATTATACTGATCTTTCGGAAGTGCTCAATTATGCCTATGAACTTTTTGATGCTCCCAATGTGCCGGAAAGGCTCAAGAAGAAAGTGATAAAAACAGTTCAGGCCAGTATGCACATGTTATTAAGTGATGCCAATTATAACGAAACAGATAGATCCAAGGCTTTTATAGGACTTATCATAGCAAAGACCTTCGCTGTATATATTCCCAAGATAAATGAAAAGTCCCCTTATGAGGTATATGACATAAGAATGAAAGAACTTGGTAAACATGAAGTCTTTAAAGGACTTTATTGAAAATTGCAAAATAATTATTTTTACCCATTATACATTACTATTTACCCGAGGTGTTATTATGAAATATTTATTATTTATTTTATTATGTTTATTTTTATTAATCGTTCCTGTATTTGCCCAGACCACAGCTCAGTATTATATTTCTCCCGGCAGAGGTATAGAAGGTTTATTATATTTAGGCCAGGATATGGGAAGAATGTTCGAACAGTGGGGTTCTTCAGATACTATACAGGAAGGTTATAATGTCCTTATATATGATTATAAAAGATATGATCTTACCTTCGGTGTCGAAATCTATTCGAATAAAGTAGTTATGATATTTATAAATACCTATCTATATAAGACCCCTGAAGGTCTGTCTGTAGGTTCTTCCCTTTCAGATGTATACAGTATTTACGGAAGCAGCTACAGACTCCAGCCTGAAACAGCTATGGGAGGAAATGCCCTCTTTTATGATTCCCGCGGTATAGGCTTTGGAATAAAGAATAATACTGTCGTATCTGTTGCAGTTTATTATCCGCAGTGAGAAAAAAGAAGGAGAAAATCTTTAACAAAAGAATAATATATTACGGAAGTGAGCATATATAATTTAGTAGTAAAAGTTTCTATTCTTTAAGTAAAGAAGGGGGTAATATATGGTTACAGAATTTAAATCAGTTGATGATATTCTTGATTTCGCAATTAAAAATGAAGAAGAGGCCTGTCTTTTTTACACAGAACTGGCAGGGAAAATGGTAAAACCTGCTATGGTTCAAATGTTTAAAGATTTTGCCGGAGAAGAAGATGGGCATAAGGCAAAGCTTCTGGATATTAAGAGCGGAAAACTCCTTATACCATCTAAAGAAAGGATTCTAGATCTGAAAATAGCAGACTATATAGATACTGATATTCAGATTAAAGAAGATCTTGATTACGGGGATGCTCTTGTACTGGCAATGAAAAAAGAAAAACAGGCTTTTAAATTATATACGGACCTTGCAACTAAAACTGATAATGAACAGATAAAAACATTACTTCTGGCTATAGCCCAGGAAGAAGCAAAACACAAACTCCGTTTTGAACTGGAGTATGATGAAATAGTCCTTACGGACAATTGATACAGTGATCAGTGACCAGTGACCAGTGAGCAATAATATTACATAGTATTAAAACTGGTAACTGGTAACTGGTAACTGAACATGAAAGGAGAGTATAAAAAATGCTTAAACAAAAAATAGAAAAATCTTTTAATGAACAGATAACGGAAGAATTATTTTCTTCCTATCTTTATCTTTCTATGTCTGCCTATTTTCAGTCTGTAAATCTTCCGGGATTTGCAAACTGGATGAGGGTTCAGGCACAGGAAGAACTTATGCATGCCATGAAATTTTATGATTATATTAACGAAAGACGGGGAAGGGTATTATTGAAAGAGATAAAAACACCACAGCATGAATGGAAATCACCTCTGGAAATATTTGAAGATGCACTGAAACATGAAGAGTATATTACGGAAAAAATCAATAATCTCGTAGATTTATCTATAAAAGAGAAGGATCATGCTTCAAATATATTTCTTCAGTGGTTTGTTAATGAACAGGTAGAAGAGGAAGCAAGTGCTGATGATATAATTAACAGGCTTAAACTTGTCGGTGATAGTAAAGGCGGATTATTTATGCTTGACAGAGAACTGGGAACAAGAGTATTTACCATGCCTGTAACGGGAGAAGCATAAATGAAAGCTGTTGAGATAAAACCCGATATTTACTGGGTTGGAGCCATAGACTGGGCTGTAAGAGATTTCCATGGTTATGTTACACCCAGCGGCACAACGTACAATAATTATTTAATTTTAGATGATGATATTACTCTTGTCGATACTGTCAAATTTGATTTTGGAGATATTGCAACTTCAAATATCGCCAGCCTTGTAGAAGTGTCAAAGATTAAAAATGTTATAGTCAATCATATTGAAAATGACCATATGGGCTCTCTCCGTAGAATTATGAATTTAACAAAAAATGCCACTATATATACTACGGAAAAGGGAAAAGCCGGAATGGCCAGGTTTTTTGATATCTCAAAATGGGATATTAAAACTGTTAAAACAGGGTATGAACTCAAAACAGGTAAATATACCCTTATGTTTATTGAAACCCCTATGATGCACTGGCCAGATTCTATGGTAACCTATGTAAAAGAAGCCCATCTTTTAATATCTCAGGATGCTTTCGGACAACATTATGCGTCAACAGAACGATTTGATGACGATTTTATTGCTTCTGCATCGGAAGCAGAACTGGAAGATGCAGTAATAGATTATTATGCCAATATTTTAATGCCCTTCGGTAAACTTATAAAAGCAAAAATAGGAGAATTGAAGAAACTCGGTATTCCTATTGACATGATTGCTCCCGACCATGGCTTTATCTGGAGGAAAAATCCCGGTAAGGTAATTGATATGTACATGAATATGGCCGGTGGTAAATCCAATCTCAGGATCGCCATTATTTATGATACCATGTGGCATGGAACAGAGATTATGACCCAGCCCATAGTGCAGGGTATAAAAGATGAAGGAGTGGCATGTAAAGTTATAAAACTGCGTGCCAGTCCCATGAGTGTTGCAATTAAAGAATTCTGGAACAGCCGGGGCTGTCTTATAGGCTCTCCGACACTTAACAATGAAGTCTATCCTTCTGTAGCAGAATTTATTATGCACCTTCGCGGTCTTCGACCTTCCGACAGGGTAATGGGTGCTTTCGGCTGTTACGGATGGAGCGGAGGAGCAGTTAAATGGCTTTATAATGAATTTAAAGGCATGAAACTGGGAGA
>CALARM010000789.1 GCA_937888925.1 uncultured Synergistia bacterium
GTGTGATAAGAGCCACATTGGGTAACATATTCCCCAGACAGTGGGCTACATATATGGCATTTTTACAGATATCTACTTTTTCTTCTATACCGGGTTTAATATTTATTGCCACATCGGACAGATACATTAATTTATTTACTCCATCTACTTCAAAAACTCCTACATGGCTTAAAATTTTATCTTTTTTTATACCATTTTCCTTGTTTAACAGGGCTTTTAAGAAGGTTCCCGTAGGAATATCGCCTTTCATCAACAGATCCACTCTGCCTCTGTGAAATAAATCAAGTGCCTGTAGAGCAGCTTTTTGTGGAACAGGTTCATCTATTATTTCAATATCGGGTTTCAATTTTATTTTTTCTGAAATTTCTTCTATCTTTTGCCTGTTTCCTACCAGTATTGCCCTGGCAATATTTTCGGAAATAGCTATTTTTATAGCGCCCAGCACATCGTCATCCTCGGCTGCTACAACACCAATGGTTTTCTTTTTACTTTTTCTTGCCTGCTCAAGTAGTTCTGACATGTTTTTTATTACCATAAAATCACCTCCACCAAAGATTACTCAAAATGGAATTTCTCCTTTACCATTATAAATCCTTCCATGAAAAAAGATAGACAGAAAACTTCTTATCTGGTAAAATAATATAACCTTCAGCTATCAGTCATAAGTAATCACTTAATAACTGAAGTAATATCCGGCTTTTATTATAACATATAAAATTTTATTTAGAAGATAAAATATTTTTACTTAACAGATAAATAAAAGGTGATTTTCAGTGGACGAATTAAGAGAGAAGATAAAGAAAACAGGAGAGAAAATAACTCTGGAGAAAAATGAGGAAATTATTAAATATAAAGATTTTAAAGAAAAATTGGAAAAAAAACTGGAGCAACCTTTAGATGAACCAGGAAAAAATGTAAGATTAAGAGAATTTATCGAAAGATATAAAAGGTGAAAGGATTTTGGAGGATTGGTAAAACAAACAAAGGGTAACTCTTTCTCAAGGATTTTAAGAATTCTCTATGAAGGAAAAAACCGTATACCGAGGAATAAAATGATTTATTATATAGTTTCCTCGTCTCTGGTATTTTTAATGAGAAGAAATCTTAAAAGACCTCCTGCTGAGATAGACAATATTATACTTGATATGGACAGGACTCTTCTTACAACCAATATTGGCAAAGAAGCTTTAATCATATGTTATGGCAAGGAAAAAGCTGATTATATAGAACATTCTATTATGAGGCGGGTTGCCAATGGCATTCTTTCTCTTGGAGAAGCCATGTTAATGGCAATTAATCATCTCGTAGACGGGAATTTTTCTCTTAAAGATCATGATGAGCTTATGGGTAGATGTGTAAAAGGGGAAATTATAAGACATAATTTACTTAATTCCATATTAAATCTTCAGAAAAAAGGGAAAAGAATAATTCTTGCTACTATGAGTTCCTATGATGCAGCCAGCTATATTGCCGGTAAATACGGTTTTTTCGGTTCTATAGGAACTATAGAAACCTATAATGATGATGGTAAAATGACCGGATGCACCCAGGTAATATGTGATGAAAATAAAGATGTAAACGGTGTAAAGTTCAGAACGAAGACATATATTTTAAAAGAAATGTTTGAGCATAATAAACTTGTATTTGAACCTCAGAGAACAGCTATTATAACAGATGACCTTACCGATTTACATATTATGAGGGAAGTAGCACTTGCCATATTTCTCAAGGTAAAAGAGCCTACTAAGATTCAAAAGCTCTGTTACAGGCTTAAATTATTTGATCAGGCTATTCAGGAAGACGAAGATTTAGAGAAAATAATTAATTAGTGAAGAGTGAAAAACAGTGACCAGTGAAAACAGTGACCAGTGACCAGTGACCAGTGAAAACTTAACGGTAATCAGTAATATAACTGATATTTTGTAACCGATAACTGAAATAGACTGCTCACTGATAACTGATAACTGAAATATACGGAGGTGACCTTTATGGCCGGTAGTGAACAAAAACCGGGAGGACAGAAGGGTGGAATGCCTGTACCTTTTATGATGTCTCAATTAAAGTCGTCTGGCACAACTCCAGGCACAGGAGCTTCATGGCACCTGTCTCAACTTAAGAAAAATGTATCCTTTGCAGCTACAGAGTCCCCTCTTGAAGGCCTTGCAAAAAGAGATGGCAGTGATTCTTTCCAGGTAACTGCCGAAAAGGAAGAGCCAGGTTTTGAGCATGCCGATGACGGATTGCAGCAAAAAATGGATGCAGATTCTATGGGTATAGACGGAGAAGAAGAATTTGTTGACAGAGAGAAAGAAGAGGATGATGAAAACTGGGAGAGTGAAGAAGATTATTTTCAGGAGCTTTCCGAAAGGAATGCTCTTCTTGAAGAAGCTCTCAGAGAAAGAATACAATCTCCCTTTCCTCCTGTATATAACCAGATTGTTACTCTTACAGAAGCTCTTGTTTCCGGTAAATCAACCTTGAAGCCTCCTGTTTATTATGTTGACGAAATTGATAGTTATATCCAGAAAAAAATAAAGATTTTTTCCGCTCTCCCGAAGGTGGATAATATATCTATAACGAGAAGCAATCAATTAATGCTTGACGGATTTAATTTACTTATAGAAGTATGCAATGGCTTTCGGAAGTATATAGATAGTCCTGCACCATATCATATTGAACTTATAAGACAGCTCA
>CALARM010000790.1 GCA_937888925.1 uncultured Synergistia bacterium
AAAAGCTACAGAATGGTTTAAAAGAGAAACCCAGTTACTTGCGAAACTGGATCATTCAAGTTTACCGGAATATGTTGATAGTTTTATCTGTTATGGCAGATATTATCTTGTTATGAATTTTATAGAAGGAGAAGATCTGGAAAGGAAATTGAAAAAAGAAGGAAATCCCGGACTGCCCGAAAAACAAATAGTCGAATGGGCAAAACAGGTACTGGATGTTCTGGATTATCTCCATACTCAGACACCTCCTATTATTTACAGAGATATAAAACCCGGTAATATTATGATAAATAATACAGGGAAAGCTGTATTAATAGATTTCGGTATAGCAAGGGTTTCCAGTAAATACAGCGGAAGTCAGAAAACTGCCATAGGCACGGCAGGTTATGCTCCTGCAGAACAGTGCAGAGGTGAAGCAGAACCACGTTCGGATCTTTATGCCCTTGGTGCTACAATGCATCATCTTCTCACAGGAATAGAACCAATACCTTTTAAATTTTCTCCTCCACGAAAAACAATGCCTACCATATCTGTTGAAGTGGAAAGAGTTATTATGAAAGCTTTAAGAGAAGATCCACGGGAAAGATATATGAGCGCAAAAGAAATGTACCGTGTTCTTTCAGCCACACAGCCGGTAAGAATAACGTCAAAACTTGCAAGACCTGTTACAACAGAACTCAGGAAACAGGCAAAAAAAGTATGGGATTTTTCTGTAGATGGCCCTGTTACATCGAGTCCATGTGTATGGGAAAACTGTGTTTATTTTGGCAGTTATGATAAAAAACTCTACTGTCTTGACGCAAGAAATGGCAGTAAAATATGGGATTTTGATACAGGTGCCTATACATTCTCTTCGAGTCCATGTATTGCCCAGGGTCTTGTCTATTATGGCAGCGGCAAAACCCTTTACTGTATTGAAGCAAGAACAGGAGAAAAGCTATGGAGTTTTGACACAAATCTGGGATTCCAATCAAACCCCTGCATCAGTCATGGTTTTGTTTATTTTGGAAGTAATGATAAAAAACTATATTGCCTCAGGTCAAGAGACGGAAGTAAGTTATGGGATTTTACAACAGGTAATGTTGTTGATTCCAGTCCTTATGTCCAGAAAGGCTCTGTATACTTCGGCAGTGATGACTATAATCTCTACTGTATTGATTCAAAAGAAGGCAGAAAAATATGGGATTTAAAAACAGGAGGTATGGTGAAATCCAGTCCATGTGTTTTCGGCGGGAATATTTATTTCGGAAGTAATGATAAAAATCTTTACTGTCTTGATATAAAATCAGGAGAAAAAATATGGGAATTCCAGACAGGTTCATGGATTTTATCCAGTCCTTCTGCCGAAGATGAGTATATATATTTCGGAAGTGACGATAAGAAATTTTATTGTCTTGAAGCAAAGACCGGCAACAAGATATGGGATTTCTGTGCAGGTGATAAAATCAGTTCCAGTCCGTGTATAGCAGAAGGTTTTATTTATTTTGGAAGCAGTGATAAGAAACTTTACTGTCTTAATGCCAGAACAGGAGTAAAATCCTGGGAATTTGAAACAGGTGGAGACATATGGTCAAGCCCGTGTATTGTAAACGGCCTTGTTTATTTCGGAAGTAATGATAGAAAACTTTACTGTCTTGATACCGGACGTGCCGGAATCAGCGGCGGTAACTCGCTCAATGTAAAGCAATTCCGCCCTACATTTGCACCGAGATAAGATCGTGACGCGTAACGCTTAACGCGTGACGGGAAGCCTGCTTTACCCGTATCAAAGATAAGGAGAACTTATATGTTTGACAGCATGATTACAAAAATAACTGTAAAGTCAGATAAAAAACTTATATCTTCAATTGTAACTTTTGTCCGCGATGTGGCGATCAATGAAGGATTAAATATGGAAGATGCCAGAAAGCTGGAACTTGTTGCAGACGAGGCATGTCTTAATGTGATAGATCATGCCTTCGAAGGTCAGGACGGAGCATATTTTGATATTACTCTGGAAAGGAGACCGGCACAGTTTGTTATAGCAATTGAAGACAAGGGGCTGCCATTCGACTGGAAAACAGTAGACAGTGGTAAAGGTCAGGGCATAGGCCTTATGCTTATGAAAGCCTTCAGTGATGAAATAAAGTTTGTAAATTTAGGTAAAGACGGAAAACGTCTGGAATTAATAAAAAATATTTCCTATGAAGAACATCCGTCCATTAAAGAAGAAACCAGAACTTCTCCGGCGGGAGAAATTACCGAAAAACCTGTTACTGTAAGGTTTATGGAAGGAGAAGAAGGGGTAGCTCTTGCAAAGTGTTTTTATCATACCTATGGTTATACCTATAGAGATTATATATATTATCCGGAAAAAATGAAGGAATTTCTGGAAAAAGGCCTGCAAAAATCAGTAATAGCAGTAACGGAGGACGGAGAAATAACTGGCCACACAGGCATAGCACGTCAGAAGCCTGATTCGACCGTAGCAGAACTTATACAGTGTGTAGTCCATCCTTCTTACAGAAAAAAAGGACTCTTTACTAAAATGATGGCAAAATCACTGGACTATGCAAAAGGGTGTAAATTATACGGACTTTACAGTGAAGCAGTAACAGTTCACCCTTTTGCTCAAAAGGTAAATCGGACCTATGGAGGACAGGAAACAGGTTTCCTCTTTGCCAGCATTTCAGAAAGAGCTATGGAAGAAGATCCTTACCGCCAGTCATCTATCATATATTATTTTAAAATCAATGAAGAGCCTGAACGTACTGTATATATTCCCCTTCAGCATACTACAATAATAAAAAACATATATGAACACATAAAATTACGGAGAAAATTTGAAAAACCTACCAAAAAAGCTACTTTCGATCTGCCTGACCACGCCATGGTAGATATAAAAGTAATACCGGACAGAAAGATAGCTTTTATGAATATTTCCCGCTACGGCCCTGACCTGAAGGATCTTGTCCGGGTACATCTTAAAGAACTGTGCCTGAATAAAATCGAATGTATATATATAGATCTTCCCCTGACTCACCCTCTTACATGTACTTTCTGCACTACCCTGGAATATTTAGGTTTCTTCTTTGCCGGTGTAATTCCGGAACTTCATGACGGAGATATACTCAGACTCCAGTATCTTAACAATGTAACAGTCGATCCCGAACAGACCATAATCATTTCTCCTTTCGGCAGAGAGTTATTTAAATATATACAGAAATGCCAGGGTGAAGGAGGACTTGTTAATCTGTTAAAGGGTGCTATTTAAGTTATGATGCTTTATAATCGTAACGCGTAACGGGTATTTTCACCGGCTACCGGGCAAACACGTTTCGCCCCTGCGACTCCCCCTTCACCCTTCGCTTTTCACTTTTCATACATTTAATTCAATAAATTAATTAACTTTTTTTTCCATATCTATTGCTCTTAACTTAAATATATTTTATAATATCTTTTATGATTATAAATAATAACACCAGGAACGTAAGTACTTTTTCTTTTCAATCTGTACTATCAAAAAATACAGAAAAAAGAGCTAATGAACCAGAAGATGCAGTAAGTCTTTCCAGTAATTACAATAATAGCAGTGATTTTTATAGAATTGGCTCTACAAATAGTAAATACAATTCTTCTACCCTGCCTTATTCTCCTGAAAGTAAAAACGAATTGCTGCATTCAATTCTTCCTGAACCATGTACTACATCCGGAACCTTTTACAGCGGAGATCCTATAAAACCTGAAGTTGAATATACATTTCAACTTCATTCTCCTGATAATAAATACTCATTTCAGCCTTTGTCCACAACAATAGGAATAGTTCATACAAACGATGAGCATGATAATACCTTTAAGAAATTCGGAAGGGAAGCTACCATTGTAAAACAAAGGGAATCTATTTACGGAGATGAAAATTCATATATAATAAACCTCGGTGATATTACTTATAATGGTAACAGTAAAGAAAAAAATTCAAAATTCTTCGGCCCTGTATCAGCTATTCTTAACTCTATTGGCGTTGAATTCTTTGTTCCCGGCAATCATGATCTGGAACATGGGAGTGATTTTCTTAAAGAAAATGTTCTATCAGGTCTTGGGGCTACAACTCTCCTCGGTAATGTGAATTATAAATCAGGAGGTACCCTGGAAAATATCAAACCCTATAAAATAGAAGAAATAGAAGGGGTAAAGGTAGGGTTTATCGGCGTTACCACCCAGAAGAGCCATGGAACAGATAAAATAGAGGAAGATTTTAACGTTACACCAATATCGGAATCACTTCAGAAACTTATTCCTCAGGTAAAAAATGAAGGTGCTGAAATAACAGTGGTACTCATGCATGAAGGTATAAATACAGCCAGGGTTATAGCTCAGTCTATTCCCGGAATAGACGTTATAATTGCCGGCCATGATCATAAGAAAGCAGCAGAAGAAGTAAAAAATCCTGACGGAAAGCATACTGTTATTGTTGAAGCAGGCGGTAATGCCAATTATGTAGGAGACATGGCTATTGAAATTGACCGGTCTTCAAAGAAAATATTAAGTATTAACTATAAACTCTTCAGTACCAGTGGCGTGAATACCGATCCCGAAATAAATGAGATAGTACGTAAATACAAAAGCACTGTCACTTAGTACCGCTCCAAATAAGTTCGTAACCATTTTATCAGCTTCTGCCTGAC
>CALARM010000791.1 GCA_937888925.1 uncultured Synergistia bacterium
TTACTTCAATGCCATAGGTATTATTATCATATATGTCACAGTCTTCTACATTACCTGTACTTTCCGAAGCAAAGCAAATTCCTGACGATTGTCCCTTATATATTTTAGATTTTTTTATGATACCATGAGCTTTTTCCGTTATTATTATGCCGGAATTTCCATTGTTAAAAATTTCGGATGAATCTATAAAACATGTTCCTTCATTCCTGATGAGTATACCGAAAATATTTCCGTCACATATCTTTGATTTTATAATATCTGTCTTACTGCTGCAGGCTATTTCCATACCGGTTATTTTATTCTTTGATATGACGCAGTTTTCTACCGTACCGTATGATTGATTGTATATAATACCTGTGTCGTCGTTCAATGTAATAGCCGAATTTTTAACATTGCATTTACTGTGTTCCGTAACTGTAATTCCTGTTTGATTTTCTGATATGGTGCAATTTTCTATATGACATGTGCTTTTATTTCTTACAGAAATGCCGGTTTTACTGCCGGAAATATTGCATGTTTCGATTCTACAGGATTCTGAAAGAATATTTATTGCATCATAACCGGGAGAACAAAATGTGAGATTTTTTACCGTAACTTTTTCCGCATTTATCGACAGGATATTATTCCGGTTGTTTTTGATAATAATATCGGAAGAATTTCCTTCTCCTTCAATGGTCAGACTTTTATTTATACAGAATTCTTCACTGTAAGTGCCGGATTTTATTAATATGGTATCTCCCGGTTCTGCCATATTAATTGCTTCAGAAATATTATGATAATGATTTTTTTCTTTTGACACAATTAAAACTGACATATTGTTTTATGGTACCTCACTGTAACTGCTGTCATACCCGCTTTCGCGCATGGGCGTCAACTTAAGGATAATAAGCACATCCTTTCCTGAAAATTCAATCTCTTTTTACGTTTTTCATAGCAACAATGTTTACCGATTTGTTCTAATATAGTATCTAACCTTTTATTTGAAGCAACAATTAGAATTAAAGCCCAAAAATTTTGCTGAATGAATTGTGCTACCTTTAGTAAACTGAGATGCTTCCCAGTCATTTTAAATACATAAACATATAGTTGTCGGAAAACAACTTGAAATAAAGTTATCCAGATAAGTTTGGCATATATGAGCGTTTCAACATAATGTGAAGAACCTTCTGTCATAACTGTAAGGTTAAAATGACTTTTCCAGGTCTTAAATATGGTTTCAATTCTCCAACGGATACCATACATTATAGCTACTATTTTGGTATTCCATACAGAATGTGGCATATTGGTAATAAAAATATTCCAATCCAGAAGTGCGAACTGTTCTTTACTCACCTTAAGACGTTTATCTCTATTCTGGCGAAGTTTTCTTTTCCTTTCAGAAGCCACTCCCTGTGGTAAAGGAATAGCTACAATACGAACAGGAAGTTTTATCATGGCACCAAGATAGAGATTTACGTCCAGTGCTCCATATTTATTTAAATACTCAAGAAGATTTATTTTATTCTCTTTCTCATCATAAATGTTAGTTTTGTAGAGATAACGACTAAGAAAATAGGCATCTTTATCAGCTATTTCCTTTAACACTTCAACTTTAAAATATCCTAAATCTCTTAAAACTATATCCCTTTTTCTCAAAAAAGCTAATATATCTGAAGAAGCTCTCTGGTCATTATAAGTATAGGGAGTAACTTTAAAAGAAACAAATTTTTCAGATAGTAAGTTGTAAATACTCTGGATTTTCATTATTGCAGTTGGCTTATTACTCTGATTTTTAGAACCTGGAAAAAGAGCAGCCAGTTTTTTAGGTAAAGAAATGTTTGTGCTATCCTGTAATAAGACTCTACCAAAATGGCTGAACATTCCTTTTGATGCGACCTTTTTGAAAGTAGATTGTTGGACAATAAGGACAAAAAGTAATGTGCGGAAAAATTCAATACATTCGACTGTCAATCGTTTTGATAATCCCTGTTTACTTATTTTTTCTTCTTCTTTCATAACCTCTACCCCCTGTATTTTTTCTTTAATATTATCAGGCCAGGGGGAGAAATAAAATAATTGCTACAAAATTTCCTATATATTGACTCTCCCGACTCAATTATTTACAATAAAATTTATAATGGAACTTCATTATAAATAATTCTGGATACCCGCTTACGCGGGTATGACAGACCTCTTCTTTCTTAAGTTGACACCCATGCGCTTTCGCGGGAATGACATGACTCTATACTATCTGTAATAACTCGTTTAAGAGAAGCTTATTACAGATATTTTTATAATTTTCATCACATCGGTTTTTTCACAGAGTACCGTTTTATTATGAATTTATTTTCCGGAGATACCTTTATTACCCAGTTCTGTTCATAGGTCTGTTCTATAGATTCACCTTTAAAGGTTTTAGCTTTCCAGAGAACCATAAACTTTACCTCAAAGATTCCATCTTTATTTTTGGTTACTGCAAGGTCTTTTATATCATGGGTGTTACTTTTTATTGTTTTTCTTATCCCATCATACCATGTTTTAAAATCGTCATGGCTCTTCAAGGTCTTTTCAGGGAATTCCATTATAAGATCATCTGAAGAAAGATGAGAAAGG
>CALARM010000792.1 GCA_937888925.1 uncultured Synergistia bacterium
TAGATAAAAGCAAATACAAAACTTTTCCTGTCGATGAAGACGCCATAATCCCTGTCCTTGAAGATGCATGGTTTGAAGATGATATTGTTGCAAAATTCTCTGTCTTTGTAAAAACAGTATTCGGAGAAGAACACCACAGTGAAAACCTGGAATTCATAGCAAAAGCCCTCGGAAAAAAGGACAATGAAACGGCAAAAGAAAGGATAAGAAAATACTTCCTTAAAGACTTCTATAAAGATCATTTAAAAATATACAAAAAACGTCCCATATACTGGATGTTCACTTCAGGGAAAGAACAGGCATTTAACGCTCTCGTATATATGCACAGATATGATAAATATACCATAGCAAGGCTTCGTAAAGATTATCTCCATGAGCTTCAGGCAAAAATAGACAGGAATATAGAATTTCTGGAGAAGGAAAATGAAAAGAAGAAGCTGAGCAGAATGTATAAAATTCAGGAGGAACTCCGTAAATATGATGAAGTTCTGAAACATTATGCAGATATGCAGATTGAGATAGACCTTGATGACGGCGTGGCGGTAAATTACGGGAAGTTCGGGAAACTGCTTGCCGGGATCGGGTGATGGGTGCCGGGTTTTGGGTTTTAGGTTGATAAACTTTCTAACCCATCACCAACACCCACAACCCAACACCTATTACTATAAATTTTGATTATCCCTTAGATTTTCTATTTCTTTCAGGGTTAATCCTGTTATATCAACTATGTCATCTAAAGGATAACCCTTTTTAATTAACTTTTGAGCTATTTCTTTACTTTTTTCAATTTTACCTTTAATCTGTCCTTCAATCCGTCCTTCAATCCGTCCTTCAATCCGTCCTTCTTCTCTGGTTTCTTCAAAAACAGTTTCAAGCATGATTATCCCTCCTTCATCAATTTCAATTTTTACATCTATTTTTTTATATTTAGCATATCCTTTCAGCCACATTCCCAGAAAACGTCTGAGATTACTATCTTCAAGAAGATTAATCTTATCCTGTAGGCTCAGTGCTTTCTCTTTACTTTCTTCTTTTTTCGTTGAAATAAGGAAAGACAGTATTGCCGCCAGAAGGTTATTATCAAAATTACTTAATTTATCCAGTTTTTCTTTCTCATCCTGTAACTCCCTGAATGTCAGTTTATAAGTCTCAAATTTCGGAATATATTTCAGTAACCTTTTATAGGGTTTTATGATTAAATCTTCTATACATACCGGCGCTGTTAAACTGTATTTATCAGTATATATCAGAACAGGAAATACAGGAGGCAGCATATCATTACTTTTAACCTGCTCTGTGTCTATTAATTCCTGATAGAAAAGCAGTAGATAGAGTAAAATTCTCATTGTTATAAAACGGTCCGGTGAACTTTGAAATTCGTATAAAATATATAAATAAGCACACTCACCGTTTTTCATATGAAGTTTTACTATAATATCTGTTTCCCGGTCTTTAAAAGTTTCTGTAACAAAAGAAGTTCTTGGATTTTCAATTTTATTGAAATCTACATCTTCTATAAATTCCTGGTCTTCCACAAATCCTGTCAGAAAGTTTTTGACTATTTCAGGTCTGGAAAAAAGTTCTTTGAATGTATGATCGTGAATATTGTATTCTTCCATAAGAATATAATACCATAAAGTGAAGGGAAATTGAAGCTATGATTTATAAAAGACTTCAGACTTGATATGATGCACAACACTAATAACTGTGGTATAATTTAATTCAAATCCAAAACCCAGATGGTGATAAACTATGAACAATTCCAAAATGAACAAACAATACAGTGCAAAACTCACAGGCAATACCTTTTTATTTTTCGAAATGAAAACAGCTGCAGGATTAAAAAAGGATGGTTTCTCTGATAAAGAGATAAAAAATAAAGTAATCACAGATAATCTGTTTTTGTATAAAACCGGAAAAAGTACTCTAAAAAGATTGAGGGAAGTATTAAAAAGGTTGAACTGTCTGGATGATACATTACTTTCCATGTTTGTAAATTCAGAAAGTGATACGACCAGACTCATTACTCTTTATACCATTTTAAAATCGGATCAGCTCTTTTATGAATTCATGGAAGAAGTTATTCTGGATAAATATACTTCAAGGCAAAGAAATATAGAACAATCTGATTTTAAACAATTTTTCCAGTTTAAAGCAGAACAGAGCGATATTGTATCAAAGTGGACTGAAAATACGGTAAAAGAACTTATAAGAGTTTATAAAAGCATACTGAAAGAAGCAGGTTTATTAAAAGACAGTATGGAATTAAAATATTCTTTAATGCCTTCTGTACTGTCTGATTATCTTATAGAGAAAGGCGAAGAGAATTACGTGAGAGTAATGTCCGGTATTCAGTGAGTATGAGAGATATAAAACAGAGATTAACCGGGTTAAATGATATTTTAAAGGACCGGTCTTTTATAAAAGACAGAAATCGCGGAGGGGAACTGAATTTTTACATATTTGACTATGACCCTGAACATGAATTAATGGTAAGGGATTTTATAAGTTATATACCTGATAAATACAATTACGAAGGTTCTGAGATAAGAGCTATTGTAATTGATTTATATGATTTTATGATAGAAATATTAGAAACTACAAAAGTAGCAGATAAAACCATACTGGATTTAATACCGGCCATGGAAGAAAAAGATGGAAAAGACAGGCTGTCACGGGCCCTTAAACCAATAGTTTCACCAGAAAATTTTAATAAATTAATCGCTAAAAAAACAGAAGGGTATAATCTGGTTGTCATTACAGGAGTAGGTAAAATCTGGCCTTTTGTAAGATCTCATAATATACTTAACAATTTGCAAAATGTAATTGAAAAACTGACTGTTATAATGTTTTATCCGGGCGTATATGATCAGCATGAGCTGTGTTTGTTTAATTTGTTTAAGGATGATAATTATTATCGAGCATTCAGGATGGTATGATGGGTGTTGGGTGCTGGGTGTTGGGTGCTGGGTGTTAGGTGTTGGGTGCTGGGTGTTAGGTGCTGGGTGTTAGGTGTTGGGTGTTAGGTGTTGGGTGCTGGGTGCTGGGTGCTGGGTAATTACAGATATTTTTAGATAAATAATAATGAAATAATGCGAAAGGGAAAACGCAAAACCCATAACCCATAACCCATAACCCACAACCCACAACCCATAACCCAACACCCACAACCCATAACCCATAAACATAGAAAGGAAGAAATTTTATGCAAATCAAAACCTTATTTGAAAAACAGATCGAC
>CALARM010000793.1 GCA_937888925.1 uncultured Synergistia bacterium
GATGGAAATATAGAATTCCTGGGAAGAATGGACGAACAGGTAAAAGTCCGCGGCTACCGCATAGAGCTGGGAGAAATAGAACATACAATAAAGGAATATTCCGAAATAAAAGATGTTGTCCTTATGGCACACGAAATTATAAAGGGAGACAAAACCCTCTGTGCCTATATTGTATCAGATATAGATATAGATTTAGAAAAACTCAGAGATTTCCTCAGAAAAACTCTGCCTGACTATATGGTTCCCGCTTATTTTATCAAAATGGATAAAATACCTCTTACGCCGAACGGAAAGGTTGACAGAAAGAAACTTGTTCCTCCTGACCTTACGGACTATAAGAAAGAGATTAAAAGACCGAAAAATGAAAGTGAAGAGAAGCTCTGTCTGGCCTGGGAAAAAGTCCTTAATGTGAGTAATATAAGCATGGATGACAACTTCTTCACCCTGGGAGGCCATTCCCTGAAAGCAGTTGCCCTTGTGGCGGAACTTCAGAAGGATTTCGATATAAAATTAAATGATATATTCAAATATCAAACCATTGAAGCACTGGCTGAAAATATAACAGGCATAAAAGATAACCTGAAAAAGAAACTCCTGGATTTAAAGAAGGGGCTGTCATTGCCTGTTAAAGAAGAAAGTGAAATGCCGGAAATAGAAGAAGCTATAGTGAAATACAGAGATGACTATAAAAAATATTCCTCTCTCGATTTGTCTGTAAAGAAGGAATACAAAAATATACTTCTTACAGGAGCGACAGGTTTCCTTGGCAGTTATCTCCTCCGCGATCTTCTTACAAAAAGAGATGATGTCATATATGTAACGGTAAGAGGCAGAAGCGATGAAGACTGCAGAGAAAGGCTTGTAAAGAAATTGAATTATTATTTTGGCTCTGAATTTTTTGACTCATATAAAGACAGGATTGTAGTCGTGAAAAGTGAACTTTCAGAAGAAAATCTTGGTATTCCACGGGACTTATATGAAGATCTTTCTTTGAAAATAGACTGTATAATAAATTCTGCAGCCAATGTAAAACACTATGGACTCTATCAGGAATTTTATAACGGAAATGTAAAATCTGCTCTGAATCTACTTGATTTTGCTTTATCTGGAAAACTGAAAGACTTCCACCATATTTCCACTACTTCTGTCGGAGCGGGGTATATAGAGAATAAAGATAAAGCTCTCTTTACGGAAGACACAGTAGATATAGGTCAGAAGTCCGATAATTTCTATGTTCAGACAAAACTGGAAGGAGAAAAAGCTGTTCTGGAGGCAAGAGCAAAAGGACTTATGGCCAATATATACAGAGTTGGTAATATTACCTTTGACTCAGAGAAAGGCATATTCCAGGAAAACATAGAATCAAATGCTTTCTATCAGAGGATAAAATCCTTTATAAACCTGGGAATTATTCCGCAGGAAGCCGGAGAAACGGATCTTTCCTATGTAGACGGTGTAAGCGGCGCAATTCTCTCACTTTTTGATGTAAAAGAACTCGAAAACAACATATTCCATATAGAAAACCCGCAGAAGGCAGAACTTTCCGGTCTGCTCTCTTCAGAGGAACTGGGACTTAATATTCAAGCAATGGCCATGACTTCAGTTATAGATTATCTGCTGGAACATTATGATCACGAAGGTTTCAGGGATTACATAGAAAGTCTTATGGTTCATATGGGATTTATGGCAGAAGAAGATACGGGAAAAGTGACTTATATTATAACCCTGTGCGAGAAAACAGACTTTATACTGGACAGAGCCGGTTATAAGTGGCCTTCTCTTGATATGCATTCCATTAAAAAGATGATATATGAAGCTCTCAAAAACAGGGTTTCCATATTGAAAAACTGTCATGTCTTTGAAGGTCTTACACCTGAAGACCTGGGTATTGTCGCAGGTAAAGCATGGCAGGAATATTATCCTGACTCCTCCGATATTCTCCTTGAAGATCAGATGAATGATAGTTTCTATGTTATTGCCAGAGGATCTGTATCTGTAAGCTGCACATCAAGTTCAGGATGGATTGGAACTGTTTCCATACTGGGAGAAGGTAATATTATGGGAGAAGACAGCATATTTGAAGACAGCCGTGCCGGTATACTTGCAGAATCCGTTCTGGGAGATGTTCTTCTCCTGAGATTTAAAAATAAGGATATAAGAAATCTTATGAATAAAATCCCGCAGATTGGCAGCAGTTTAATAAGGGAATTAACCGGGAAACTGGCAAATCTGAGAAAAATAATAGTAACTAT
>CALARM010000794.1 GCA_937888925.1 uncultured Synergistia bacterium
TCACTTTTCACTCTATTTTACAACTCTCATCATCTTTAATTCCGGATCTGTAAGACCCTGGATATGGGCTCCCCAGGAAGATTCAATCCTGAGGTAATCGATTATTTGATCTGTTATTACCTCACCGGGACATATTGCCGGTATGCCGGGAGGATATGGTGTTATCATATCTGCACTTACTCTGCCTTTAGCTTCTTCTGTGGGAACCATTTCACTTTCCGATATAAAAGCTTCTCTGGGTGACATAAATCTCGGTGGCCAGTCAGGCATTTCGAAATTCCTTCCCAGTCTTTTTTCCACGCTGTTTAACAGGGATTCGTCAGAATTTTTTATTTTTTTTCTTACAATATCTTCAATAGAATCAACCAGTTTTACAATATCTTCTTTACTGTTTCCTATGGTTATAAGAGCCAGTACGTGAAATAATTGCTGTAATTCTATCTGGACACCATATTCATATCTGAGTATGCGGTTAAGTTCATAACCGCTGTATCCTGTATCACTGCAATCTACAGTAAGTTTTGTAGGATCAAATCCGAAAACTCCCGGTGTGCCTATCAGTTCTTTCCCGAAGGTATATAATGTTTCTATATTTTTAATTCTTTCTCTCGCATATTCGGCATGCCGGATTGTTTCAGTAAGTAATCTTTCCCCTTCTGTAGCCATCTGCATTCTTGCCACGTCAAGAGATGCAACTATAAGGCATGACGGACTTGTACTGGTGAAAAATCGGACAGCACTGGCAACCCTGGCATAATCTATTCTATTTCCCTGAAGATGTAACATGGCTCCCTGTGACATGCCTCCTATCAGTTTGTGGGTACTGTTAACTACAATGTCTGCTCCGCATTCAAGTGCTGTTCTGGGCAAATCAGGGTGAAATTTTAGATGAGGCCCCCATGCTTCGTCTACGAGAGCTATTTTCCCGCTATCATGTATAAGGTTTATTATAGTCTCAAGATCGGCAGTAGCTCCGTAATAAGTAGGACTGACTATGAGCATGGCTCTGGCATCAGAATATTTTTTCAGTGCTTCTTTTACTGTATCTACTGTTACATTGTGATCCAGAAAATAGAATTTATCATAAACAGGCTCCATAAATACCGGTATGGCACCGCTTATTATAAAGGCACTTATTGTGGATTTGTGTGCATTTCTCGGTATGATTATCCGGTCACCAGGATTGGCTATGCCGAATATCATGGCCTGATTGCCTGATGTAGAACCGTTTATGAGAAAGAAAGTGCTTTTTGCACCATATGCTTCTGCCGCCAGTTCCTGTGCTTCTTTTAATACGCCTGTAGGATGATGAAGATCGTCCAGACCAAGGACTTCCGTAAGGTCAAATGCAAGACCCTGAAGACCTACATGTTTTTTAAATTTTTCATGCATACCTCTCCCGGCTTTATGGCCGGGGCAATGAAAAGATAGTGTACCTTTCTCTACATAGTCAAGAAGGGCATCGAAATATGGGGTTTTTGTTTGATCCATTTGTACTACACCTCTTTTTTAGTGACCAGTGACCAGTGACCAGTTATCAGTGAGCGGTCATCTGGTCACTGCTCACTGTAACACTGTCGCCTCTACCTGCCTGAAGTAACTTTTCTGCATTTCCCTGGTTCACCGCTATCTCAATATATCCTGAACTCCCTTTTATAGCAAGGAGTTCACCGGGAGATTTTTCAGAATAGGAATTACTCAGACCATTTATTATATTACCTTTAATATTTATATTTTTACAATTCAGTCCATGATTATGAAAAAAATCTTCACGTAAATTCGTTATTAAATTGCCAAATCTGTCTGTGTAGATGATAGTTCCTGTAACGTTATTTTTATCATCTATAAATGGATTTATAGTATTTATAGTTTTTATGGTATCTATTTTTGCCCCCATAAGATGGTGAGAAATTCCGGTACTTAAATAGGCTGCTACAGGAGCAAAAATATCTCTTCCATGAAATGTATTGCTTATATCAGGCAGGAAATAAGTTTTATTTGCTATTTCTATTACATCATCATCTTCCTGATTGTATATACCTGATAGCACTCCATTGTCTGGCCCTAAATATAAAAAACGTGATGTTTTCACAATGATAGCTTTCCTGCCGGTACCAACACCGGGATCTATTACTACCAGAAAGATTGTACCGGCCGGAAAATACGGGGAAGAACTCTTTAATACATAAGAAGCTTCCTGTATATTCTGCGGAGAAATATCATGACTTATATCTACAATCTTCGCAGAAGGATTTATGCCGAGTATTACTCCTTTCATTGTGCCGACAAACCCGTCTTTAAGACCGAAATCTGTAAGCATGGCTATCAGGTAATTTTCTTTCAATTATATGATTACTCCCCCAGAATTTGAAGTATAAGTTTTCTATTTCTGGAACAGTTATCGAAATCCAGAAATATTACCTGCTGCCATGTACCGAGGAGCATCTTTTTTTTCGTAAAAGGTATTGTAATTGATGGTCCTACTATAGAAGCTCTTATATG
>CALARM010000795.1 GCA_937888925.1 uncultured Synergistia bacterium
CAAATTATTTTTCTTCGTAAGAGCCTGTCAGGCAGAAGCTGATAAAATGGTTACTAATTTACCTGGTGCGGTAATCAGGGACTGTAAGAAAATAACTCTGTCAAATTATGGTTATTGTCCTCCCGTCACGCGTCACGCTTTACGCGTCACGATTGCAAATATGATAAGGTTATTTTTTACAACCCCTTATTACCGCATATTATAATATAATAACCTTTTCTATGACTTTTTTCAGTTCTTCTACAGAGTAAGGTTTTTGAATAAAACCTGCCAGTTCTTTTTCTGTAAAATGGTTTATGGCAGCCTGTTCATTATATCCACTGGTAAGTATAACCTTTACATCAGGTTTAATACTTTTTAATTGTTTAAATACTTCTGATCCGTCCATATATGGCATGGTCATATCCAGAATAACAAGAGAAATTTTATCTTTATTATTATTGAAGAGTTCAACAGTTTTTCTGCTGTCATTTTCTGTTAACACATTAAAATCAAGTTTTTTTAACATTGCTTCCGCTACTGATAATACTGTCTGTTCATCATCTATAACCATAACAGTGTCTTTTATGTGGCTATTTCTATCTCTGTCTGTACAGGTAATTTCAAATTTTTCCGAAACAGGTAAGAAAACAGTAAAAGTCGAACCGTAACCTGGCTGGCTTGATACTGTTATAGTTCCATGGTGGCCCCTTACTATACCGATTACTGCAGCAAGTCCCAGACCTCTTCCTGTGAATTTTGTCGTAAAGAACGGATCGAATATTTTATTCTGAATCTCCTCTGTTATTCCACTGCCTGTATCTTTTATTTCCAGATATACATAGTCTTTTTTCTGTAAATTTTTCGCCATAATATCTGAAACACATATCCTGTCGTAGTTTATTATGCCTGTCCTTATTGTAATATCTCCATTATTATCTCCTATGGCTTCAGAAGCATTTATAATCAGATTCATAATCACCTGCTGTATCTGTGCAATATCTCCTTCTATAATGGGAAGATCTTCAGGTAAATTATATGTTAATAAACATTTTTTTGAAACAGAAACTTCCACCAGTTTAGACATATTTTTTACGACTTCAGAAAGATTGACTGGTCTGATAAGAAATTTTCCCATACCTGAATAAGCAAGCATTTGTTTTGTGAGATCGGCAGCACGACGGGATGATATTACTAGTTGTTGAATATATTCTTTTACAGGAGAATCTTTTGCTGTTTCCATAAGGGCCAGATCTGCATAGCCAAGTATTCCTGTGAGGATATTGTTGAAATCATGAGCTATACCTCCTGCCAGTATACCAAGACTTTCAAGCTTTTGAGTCTGCAGTAATTGTACTTCCAGTTTTCTTCTTTCTTCTTCAGCATTTTTTTGCTCTGTAATATCTACGACAATGCCTCTGAGACCTGCAGGTTTGCCTTCTATTATGATTGGAGATGAATATGATATAACGGGAAATCTTGTACCGTCTTTTTTCAGGACTGTATATTCACATCCGCCCGGTCTGCCCGTTGTCAGTACTTCTTTCATATTATTCGTTGCTTTTTCTCTGTCTTCCGGTGCAATTATTTGAAGAACATTAAATCCTTTCCTTACATCTTCCGGAGTATAACCGGTAACTTCATAGGCATAACGGTTTACAAAGATAAAATTCCCTTTGAGATCAAGTTCGAAAACTGTCTGAGGCAGCAAATCAGTCAATTCTCTGTATCTCTGTTCACTTTCCATGAGTGCTTTTTCTGCTTTTTTTCTATCTGTAATATTACGGGCTATACCCAGGTAACCGGTATAGTTTTCATTTATATCGAATACTGGTACTCCGCTTGTTTCTATAATAATTTCATCGCCATTTTTATGTAATACCAGATTTTCAAGATTTTTAAAGGATTTTTTTTCTTCTGCTATGGGAGTAAAGATTTCTCCTATCCTTTTTCCTTCTTCTTCCGGTCTGTGTTCCAGAGGAGTTGTACCCAGTATTTCTTCCTGTTTATAACCAATTAAATCGGCTATATTTGGACTTATATAGATATATTCGTTTTTTTTATTTGTCTGCCATATGCAATCACTTGTGGATTCTACAAGATAACGAAAACGATCCCTGCTTTCTTTGAGATTTTTTTCCGCTTCCATCTGTTTTATGTGGCTTAAACCTTTATCTACAATAAAGTTTACAAAATCTATATAATAGGCCATGGTATTCTTTACCTGTTCTCTTGTAAAAACCGGTATTTTTTTTATTTCTGTCATATATTCATCCAGAGAAAAATTAAATTTTTTTGCCTGGTAAATAAAAAAATCCTCTTCAGGTTTTTCATCTTCATAAAAAAATTGGCCCAGAAGTAATGTGGCCAGATGTTTTTCCATAATTATAACAGGTAATGCGAGGTTTGAGAAACCTTTTTTACATTTATAATCAATAAATTTCTTTTCCTGAAGATATTGTCTTATATTATCATGACTTTCTTTGCATTCTTCCCAGGAAAGAGGATTCGCAGTATGAAATTTTTTACATATTTCCTGCCATCCTGTACCGGCTAGAATATTATTATATATATCGACAATAAATACAGGAACAGGTGAAACCTTATAGAAAAGTTCCATTAAATGCTGAAGTTTTTGTATATCAATAATATCTGATAGTTTATATTCCATAATTACTTACAACTCTTCTGGGTATAAGACCTGCCTTTATAATTAAACATTCAAAATCTTCGTTCTTCATAATCTCTCTGGTTTCTCCGCCGGCAGATTTAACAATCTTTTCTTCTATTGATGTACTTCCCAGATCATCGGCACCCATATGCAGAGCTATTTCTATAAATTCCTGCCCCATATACATCCAGAGTGCTTTTATATGGTCAAAATTATCGAGCATAAGACGGGAGACTGCTATTACTTTCAGTATGTCATAAATATCAGTTTTTTCTTTTACCATATGTTCAAGTTCTGTATTATAAGGATGAAAGGTGAGAGGAACAAAAGCCATAAATCCTCCTGTTTTATCCTGAAGGGCCCTTAATTTTATCATATGGTCTATTCTGTCTGCATATGATTCAATATGACCGTATAACATAGTGGCATTGGTGCGTATACCTTCTCTGTGTGCTTTTTCTGATACTTCCAGCCACCTGTCGCCTGAAATTTTTTGAGGAGCTATGATTTCCCTTATTTTACCATTGAATATTTCAGCTCCTCCGCCTGGAATAGAACCGAGTCCTGCTTTTTTCAGTCTCTTAAATACATTGTTTAAAGTAATTCCTTCTTTCCTGGATATATAGTCATATTCTACACATGTAAGAGCCTGTATGTGAAATTTTTCATTTATTTTCTTTATGCCAGAAAATATGTCTTCAAGATATGTGAGATTTATATGCCTGTTTACCCCTCCGACTATATGTATTTCTTCTACACCTGAGTCTCTATATTTTTCTACTTTTTTTAAGATGTCATCGACTGTCATAATATAGGAACCTTCTTCTCCGTCATCTTTTGAAAAAGCACATATGGGACATTTCATTTCACAGATATTTGTATGGTTTATATTCAGATTATTTCCGTAAAAAGCAAAATCTCCGACCTTTTTTCTTCTTACGAAATCCGCAAGAAGGCCAGTTTCAAATATATTTTCATACTGAAAAAGAAAAATCCCCTCTTTTTCTGTAAGTCTTTCTTCTGAGAGGACTTTTCGGCCAATATCTCTGATTAAGGGATGAGAAAGATATTTTATAAGATTATTATTTTCTATAGAATTATTCATAACATTACCTGTAATTAAAAAAATATGTTAAACTACAAAAAACCTCTATTTAATTTTACCATGTATTTGCATATTTTAGACATAATATTGTAAAAAACACTTTTTTTGAAAATTATATACTATATTTTTGTTTTTTTGATGGATTTTTATGTGTTTCTATATAATTGTCCCGTCTCATATTTACCCTGATTTTCTTTTTGAGCCACGCCGAAAAAATTAATATTTTTCCATTAATAATTCCACTTCATCTGCCAGTTCGTATTCCGACATATTTTCCCATTCACTTCTTCTTACTGCCAGATAGGCACCTGAAAGTTCTGCTCCAAGGGCATTAAGAAGAACTCTATTGGCTGTAAGATATTCTAAAGCAGAGCCAAGATCTGCAGGCAGTTTATCTATTCCTGCTGTTTTTCTTTCTTCTTCTGAGAGATTGCCCGGATCTGTATTTACAGGTGCAGGAATGTCCATTTTCTGTCTTATACCGTCAATGCCTGCTGCAATAACAGCTCCCATGGCAAGATATGGATTTGCTGTGGCATCTGATGGTTTAAATTCAAACTGTTTGTATGAATTTGTTTTCGGGTCTGTTATAACTCTTACTGCAGCCTCACGGTTATCCACGCCCCAGCATCTGAAAGCTCCGCTCCAGTAATGAGGTTTTATTCGCCTGTACGAGTTTGTAGAAGGTGTCGTTATTGCCATAAGGGCAGGCATATGATGGAGCAGTCCTGCAATAAAGGATTTTGCTGTTTTTGACAATCCATAGGATTCTCTGGAGTTCGGAACAAGATTCTTTTCATTTTTCCAGAGGCTCAGATGTATGTGACATCCGCTCCCTGCCTTATCCAGGAATATTTTTGGCAGAAAAGAGGCTTTCAATCCGTGATGTGATGCAACGGCTCTGACTGTTTCCCGGAAAGCAATCTGATTGTCTGCTGCTTTTAGCGGGTCTGTATATCTTATTGAAATTTCCTGCTGTCCGGGGCCTGATTCAGGATAGTACTGTTCTATAATCATACCCTGGGCTATGAGGTTTTCCGCTATTTCATTTATAATATGCTGATTTATATCCATTGATTGTGTGGAGGCAAAAACTGTATAATCTGCAGGTATAATTTCATCAGTTCCTGTTTTTAAGAGATAAAATTCATTTTCAAAAGCTGTTTTAATCTCTATACCTTCTTTTTCTGCTTCCGATATCATTTTTTTGAGAAAGAGGCGGGAACAATAGGGCCAGTTTTTACCTTTTTGTTTCATATCTCCCATTACTCTGGCATGGGCAGGAGCATAGGGGAGGGTGTTGAAGCTTGACCAGTCAGGTACAAGTCTTACTTCACCGACAGGGCCAAGGCCTGCCCCTGGAACTACTGCATCATACATTACAGGAATTGCCTGTTGTGCAGCAGAAATTCCCACTCCATGAGCCATGTTGTCTTCCAGTGTATCTATATGTATTGCTTTCCCTCTGATTATATTGGCATTATCACACCAGAGTATACGGATAAATTTTATGCCCGATGATTTTAGAGATGTTATAAATGCTTTGTCCATAGTTTCTGTCTCCTTTGTAGTTAGTGAATAGTGAGTCCTGTCCTATTCTTTTCTCTTTTCACTCTAATTAAATTCTAACAGGTTATAAAATACACTCTAATAATTCGAATATGTTTTAACATAATGTTAACAAAATCCTGCAGGATTTTTTATTTTTTTTATATATAAAGAAATTCCCCTGTAAAGTAGGAAATCTTTTGACAGATATAGAATGTCTTTAT